>CAMTFK010000084.1 GCA_947071285.1 uncultured Bacteroides sp.
GGTTCTCTTCCCTTGCCAATATCATCAGTATCTGTATCAATCTGCGCCGTGCCAGGGATGAGGCGGAACGGGAACGTTCTTTCCTGCGCAATCTATATAAGTATATGCCAATGGGGTATGTGCGGCTTTCTGTCATTCTCAACGGAGAAGGGAATCCGGCTGATTATCTCATCACGGATGCCAACCAGTTCAGTGCCGACTTGTGCGGTGCACCATTGGATAGCTACAAAGGGCGTTTGGCTTCGGAGATTTATTCGGAAGAAAGACTGGCTGAGAAAATGAAAGTCCTTGCCGAGATACACAACAGAAATACGTATAGGGAACAGGACGAGTACTTTGAATTGTCTGGCAAGACTTGCCACTGCGTCATTTATTCGCCCGACCCGGAAGAATTGGTTTGCCTCTACATGGATGTCACTGAAATGCGGCAGACGTATATGGCGTTGGACCATAGTGAAAAACTATTGCGTAATCTCTTCTCCAACATTCCGGTAGGCATCGAAATCTATGATAAGAACGGATACCTGATTGACCTCAACAATAGGGACCTGGAAATATTTGGTGTCAAAGACAAGGCGAATACCATTGGTGTGAACTTCTATGAGAATCCCAATGTACCGGTGGATATACGCGAAAGGATGCAGGTTGAAGATGAACTCGACTTCTCACAGGATTATGAGTTCACTAAAATAAGCGACTATTATGAATCGGGAAAGCAAGGTGGCATCGAACTCTATACCAAAGTAAACAAGATATACGACAGTAATGGAGATTGCAGCGGCTTTGTACTCATTAATATCGACAACACGGAAAGAATAAGTTCCATTAACCGTATCCGCGATTTCGAGAACTTCTTCTTGTTGATTTCCGATTATGCCAAGGTGGGTTATGCTAAGTTGAATCTGCTTACTCGTGAGGGGTATGCCATCAAGCAATGGTATAAGAATATGGGTGAGGATGAAGATACACCGTTGGCAGATGTGGTAGGCATTTATGATAAGATGCATCCGGGAGATAGAGCGCGTGTATTGGAATTTTTCGAGAAAGCCAAGAAAGGAGAAGCGACAAGTTTCAAGAGTGAAATGCGTGTGTTAAGAGCTGGAACACTGAATAAGTGGAATTGGGTACGTATGAATGTAGTGCTCAACCGTTATGATCCGGCGAATGGTTTGATTGAGTTAATCGGTGTTAATTACGATATCACTGAGTTGAAGGAAACAGAAAAGAAGCTGATTGAAGCCAAGGAGAAAGCAGAAGAGGCAGACCGGCTGAAAAGTGCATTTCTTGCAAATATGAGTCATGAAATACGTACGCCTTTGAACGCCATTGTCGGCTTCTCGAGCCTGTTGGTGGAGACGGACGAACCGGACGAAAAACGGGAATATGCCAAGATGGTGGAGGAGAACAATGAACTGTTGCTTCAATTGATTTCGGATATTCTGGACCTGTCGAAGATAGAAGCGGGAACCTTTGACTTCAAATTTAAAGACTTTGATATCAATATCATGTGCGGAGATCTTGCACGTTCCATGCAGTTGAGGGTGAAGCCGGGAGTGGAACTTATCTTTGAACCTACATTGCCGCAGTGTGTCATCATCAGCGACCCTAACCGTTTGCATCAGGTGGTTTCCAACTTTGTAAACAATGCCATTAAGTTCACCACCACGGGGAGTATCCGGATAGGATATGACAAACCGGACGAAAAGCACTTGCGGGTATATGTAGCGGATACGGGTATCGGTATTCCTCCGGAAGCCTGTAATAAAGTGTTCGACCGTTTCATTAAATTGAACTCTTTTGTTCAGGGCACAGGGCTGGGACTTTCCATTAGTAAGAGTATTATCGAGCAATTGGGTGGTAAGATTGGTGTGAATAGTGAACTGGGCAAGGGCTCAACATTCTGGTTTATCTTGCCGTTGGAATAGATTAGCTACGGGCTACGAGCTACAAGCTACGAGTGCCTTGCGGTATGATAGCGCAGCTACTCGTAGCTTGTAGCTTTGTAGCTTGTAACTAATTCAGCCCGAACGAGAACTTATCAATGTGCTGATAAACCACGCTTGCAAAACTCAATACAATGATACCGAGTGTACAGATGACAAGGCTGGCACGCGTGTAGTTATCGCTGCGGAAAGCGGCGATAGGCTCATCACTCTTGTTGATATACATGGACTTCACAATCTTCAGATAGTAATAGAGTGACAGCACAGTATTAACCAAGGCAATGAACACCAACAGATGGAAACCGCTGTTGAAGGCTGCTGCGAAGATGAAGAACTTCGAGAAGAAGCCTGCAAACGGAGGAATACCTGCCAGTGAGAATAAAGCAAGCGTCATGAGGAATGCTAACTTGGGATTGGTGCTGTACAGTCCGTTATACTCTTCGAGGGTGAAGCGATGGGCGCGCAAGGCAATAATCGTAATCACCGTGAACACGGAGAGGTTGGCGAACATATAGATAAGTACATAATATACCAGTGACGTCATACCTTGTGCACTACCGCCAATCACACCCAGCATAATGTAACCTGCCTGTGAGATACTGGAGAACGCCATCAATCGTTTCAGGTTCTCCTGGCGCAGGGCAAAGAGGTTGGCAAGGGTGATAGAGGCGATAATAACCCAGTAGAGCACTTCCTGCCATTGGTCTATCATCGGAGCAAATACTTTAATCAGGATGGTCAGCAGCACGAAAGCAGCCGCACCTTTTGAAATAACACTCAGATAAGCGGTCACGGTACTCGGAGCACCTTCGTAAACGTCTGCCGTCCAGAGGTGGAAGGGAACAAGGGAAAGCTTGAAACCCATGCCGGAGAAGAAGAATACGAATGCCATGATTTGCAGAGGACTACCGGTCAGGTGGGCCGGAATGTCATCGAAATAGAGGGTACCTACCGTACCGTAAATCAATGAAAGACCATACAACAGCAAACCACTGGAGAAAAGTGCCGTAAGAATATACTTGGCACCTGCTTCGGCGGAGTGGTGACGGTATTTATCGAAAGCCACCAGTGCGGCCATCGGAATACTTGCTGTTTCCAGCCCGATGAAGAACATCAGGAAGTGTCCGGCGGAAATCATGAAGTACATACCCAGCAGTGTACAAAGCGTCAGCATATAGAACTCACCTTGTTTGATGATGGTGTCCGGCAGTTTCAGCCACTCGTGTGCCATCAGGAAGACAATCAGCGTACCGACACTGAGAATAGACTTCACGATGCTTTGTATCGGTGCATTGTGGTACATGCCGCCGAAAGCATCGGTAGCCGGGCCGGGTATGATAGTAATCAGCGTGTGTATCGTGAGCAACACGACAGGCAGCATGGTGTTGAGCCGTGGGTTACCGTCTTTCTTATGTGCATCGGGGCTCATGAAAAGGTCGGCCACGAAGAGGATAACGATGACGGCTATCAGCGAAAGCTCTTCTTTGAGAATGAGAAATTGGGAATAATCCATATCTTGTTGAGTTATGAGTTATTAGTTATAAGTTATTGAAATATACTCACCATAGGCAATACGCTGTCTCCAATCATCGTACTTATCCACAACGGGGCAATACCCAGGCCTGCAACGCACACAATGAGGATAATGACGGCAGTGCGTTCATCCCAGGTAGCGTCGGTCAGTGTCAGGTGGTGCTTGTTGGTGCAGGTGCCGTAAAGTATCTTGCCGACAAGACGGAGAATATAAACAGCAGTAATCACGATACTGGTGCAAGCGATAATCGTCCATGTGCGGTGGAAAACATCGGCATGCTGGAAAGCACCGTTGAAGATAGTCATTTCGGCAACGAAACCGCTGAGGCCCGGAAGACCGAGGTTGGCAAGTCCGGCAATGACGTAGCAGACGGCGAGGAAAGGCATGATTTTCATCAATCCCGAAAGCTCGCGTACGTCACGTGTGTGGGTACGGCCGTATATCATACCGATAAGGGCAAAGAACAAGGCTGTCATCAATCCGTGGCTGAGCATTTGCAGGACGGCACCTGTGCAGGCGGTCTGGTTCATCATCAGGATGGCGAAAAGTACAAGACCGCAGTGAGATACGGAGGAGTACGCATTGATATACTTCAAGTCCGTTTGTACGCAAGCCGAAAAAGCACCGTAGACAACGGAGATACCTGTCAGTATCAGGAAAATCCAGCCCAGTTCCTGTGCAGCTTCGGGCATCAGATACATGGCGATACGGAAACAACCGTAACCACCCAGTTTCATCAACACACCGGCGTGAAGCATACTCACGGCAGTAGGTGCGGAAGCGTGACCGTCGGGGCTCCATGTATGGAACGGGAACAGGGCGCCCAGCACACCGAAACCGAGGAACGTAAGCGGGAACCAGATACGTTGCTGTTCGATGGGGATATTGTGCAATGCGGCGATGTCCAGCAGGTTCATACTTGTGGCACCGGCACCGTAATAGATACCAAGGATACCAATCAGCAGAAAGGCGGAACCACCCATCAGCATCAGTGTCAGTTTCATGGCTGAATACTCTTTGCGTCCGCTGCCCCATACGCCGATAAGCAGGTACATCGGGATAAGCGCTACTTCATAGAACATGAACATGGTGAACAGGTCCGTGGAAATGAAGAAGCCGAATACTCCGAGGGAGAGCAGGGTGAACCAAAGGAAATATTCTTTCGTCAGCGGTTGCAGACGCCAGGAGGCAAATGTTCCGGTGAAGACGATGATGGCGGAAAGCAACAACATGGCTACTGAGATGCCGTCTACACCGACTGAATAATGTATGTTAAGTGCCGGATACCAGGGTACATCTGCGCGGAAAAGCATTTCGGCAGTGTCTCCGGCGGCACGGGCTTGCAGGTAGGCAATGGTCAGACCTACTGCGGCCAGCACCAGTGCCGATGCACCTACCACCATCACCGTGCGTATCTGCTTGAGATTGCGGCTCAGCCAAAGGCCAAGGAGCATCAGCAGGGGGATGAGAACAAAAATACTTAATATGTTCATATTGTTATATTGTTTTATAATTCATTTCTAAATCATGTTGTCCTGTGCTATCCCAATTCTCCTCCTCCCAGGAGGAGGAGTACCTCGGAGGGGGGAGGTGGTAGGTAAAATTATACCTATGAAATAGTGATTAGCTTTGTGCATTCACCTACCACCCCGCCTTTCAGGCACCCCTCCTCCCGGGAGGAGGGGAATTGAGATAGTCTTGTTTACAGCACCAACAGCAGAATCAGTGCCAGTGTACCCAACAGGAATACATAGGTGTATTGTTGAATCTGTCCGCTTTGCAAACCGCGTATCTCATCACTGGTGGCATTGGCACTCCAGGCAAGGAAGTTGAAGAAGCCGTCCACTACGTGGCGGTCGAACCAGGCGATGGGGCGGGAGATGCAACCGAAGATAATCTTGTGGGTGATGAACTGGTATATATCATCAATGTAGAAACGATGATAAGCAGCCGTCCACAACCCACGGAAGCGGCGGGCAAGTGCATTGGCAACGGGTTGTTTCGCCCGTGCATACATGACTGTGGCAATCGCGATGGAGACAACGGCTACGGCAATACTGGTACCCGCTACCGCCCAATCGAGATGAATCTCGTAGGCTGTGCCGTTGGAAGAAATGAACTTTCCGAAGGGGATAAAACCTGCCACGATAGTTACAACGGCAAGGAACATCAACGGGATAGTCATCGCTAACGGACTTTCATGGGGCGTGTGCTCAGCATGGAGTTCCTTGTTCTCTTTACCCCAGAAGATACCATAGTAAAGACGGAACATATAGAACGCCGTCATTGCCGCAATTACTGTCATAATCCAACCCATGACAGGGCTGAATTGGAAGCATGCCGTCAATATCTCATCTTTGGAGAAGAAACCGGAGAACGGAGGAATACCTGCAATGGCAAGACACGCAATCAGGAACGTGATGTGTGTCACGGGCATGTACTTGCGCAGCCCACCCATAGCAGACATCTCGTTGCTGTGTACCGCATGGATAATGCTACCTGCACCGAGGAAGAGCAACGCCTTGAACATGGCATGTGTAAATAGGTGAAACATTCCCGCCATGTATCCCAAACCTCCATGATGCGGGTCGGCAGAAGTACAAACTCCCAGCGCCACCATCATGAAACCAATCTGTGAGATCGTAGAGAATGCAAGCACCCGCTTGATGTCACTCTGCACGCAGGCTACCGAAGCGGCATAAAATGCCGTGAATGCTCCGATGTAAGCCACCAAATGCAGCACATCCGGTGCATAACTGATGAACAGCGGGAACATCCGCGCCACCAGATAAACTCCGGCCACTACCATCGTAGCCGCATGAATCAATGCACTGACAGGCGTAGGACCTTCCATTGCATCCGGCAACCAGATGTGCAACGGGAACATCGCACTCTTTCCGGCACCACCGATGAACATCAGCCCGAGGGCCAGGGGAATCATCGCTGCACCACCTTTCAGCAATGCCATTTCGCTGGGCTGGAAGGTATATGTGCCGGCATAATAACCGTAAATAAGGATACCGATCAGGAAGCCCAGGTCGGCAAAGCGGGTAACGATGAACGCCTTTTTGCTTGCCGCAACAGCGGATGGTTTCGTATAGTAGAAACCGATGAGCAGATAGGATGAAACACCCACCAACTCCCAAAACAGGTACATCTGGAAGATATTAGTAGCCACCACCAGACCAAGCATAGACATGGTGAACAGGCTGAGGAATGCATAATAACGTTGGAACCCGCGTTCGCCCTTCATATAGCCGAAAGAGTAGACATGTACCATCAGCGATACGGTGGAGATGACAATAAGCATCATCACTGAAATAGGGTCGAGCAAAATACCCAGGTCGATGCTCAGCGTCTCGGTGAAAGGCAGCCACGTCACATTATAAGGCATAAGTGTGTCGAAGGTACCATCCGCCAGGCGCGGAGCGGAGAAATATTGCCAGGCAGTGGCATAACTCAATACGGCCACCACAGCCAATACCGTGGTACCGATGATGCCTGCCGTCCGGTGCGTCATCCATTTGCCACCGATTCCCAACGTGAGGAAGGAGAGCAAGGGGAGGAGCAGGATTAGAATTGTATATTCCATATTTATCTAATTATTAGGTTTTAGATATTAAATATTAATTCTATGCAGCATCACAGCGCAGCTAATTAATACCTAATATTTAATATTTAATTGTTACCACTTCAACTCGTCCAGTTTGCCGACCTGGATGCTTCGTATATTACGGTAGATGTTAATCATAATCGCGATAGCTACTGCCGTTTCGGCTGCCGAGATGGCAATGGAGAACAGGGCAAAGAAATACCCTTCCAGTCCGCCGGGGAATAGGAAACGGTTGAACACTGCGAAATTGATGTCAGTAGCGTTCAGTATCAACTCGATGCTGATAAGTATGGCCAGTGTGTTGCGGCGGGTGAAGAACCCGTAGATACCGGCGAAAAACATGATAGCCGAAACTATCAGATAATATTCCATGTGTATCATAATCAATTCTTTTTTATCGTTTACGTGCAATCACCAGTCCGCCTACGATACATGCCAGTAGCAGGATACTGATGGCTTCGAAAGGAAGCAGATAACCATATTTATCACTACTCAGCATTGCGTTTCCAATGGTTTTAATATTGGTTTCCAACGGTGCAAGGTCGGTGGTGACGATAAACTTATGTTTCAGCGTGATGAACACTACGATGATGGCTCCCACCACGGTAGCACCCAGTCCGGCCAGCAGTTTGCTACGCTTCAACTTGTCGATAGTACGGTCTCCTTCGCCACTGGTCAGCAGGATGGAGAAGACATAGAGTACAACTATACCGCCGGCATAAACCATGATTTGTACCGAGCCCAGGAATGTGTAGCCCAGCAGGAAGTAGATGCCTGCCGTGCCGAAAAGCGTGAACAGCAGATACGTTGCCGAGCGTACCATATGGCGTGTGGTCACGGTGAGAATGGAACACGCGGTGATGAACACTGCCAGAAAGTAGAATACTACGGTTTCAAGGGTTATTTCCATTTGAATTAGTTTTTTAGTGTTTAGTGATTAGTGATTAGCGCATATATGTCGCACGGTGCTAATCACTTATCACTAATCGTTAATCATTTTTTTATTACGTGACTGCCCGGATGATTCAGCGTCTTCACCAGCTTCGTGCGGTCGAACACTGCATGTTCAAAGCCAGTATCAAACGTAATCGCATCGTGCGGGCAAGCTGTGACACAGAGCTGGCAGAACATGCACGAACCGAGGTCGTATTCATACTTTGCCAATATCTTCTTTTTCTTGCCGTCTTCAGTCTCTATCATTTCACTTTTCACCGTGATGGTATCGTTGGGACATGCCATCTGGCACAGTCCGCACGCTACGCAGCGATGCTCGTTCTGGTCGTTATGAGGCATGGTCAGCGAACCACGGAAGCGGTCGAACATCTCCAACGTTGCACGGTTCTCGGGATATTGCTCCGTCACCTTCCGGCGGCAGAAGACGGTCATGGTAGTTTTCATACCCGTCAGCAAGGAGCCGATGCCATGCACCAGTCCGCCCAAATAACTATATGTTTCGTTCTTATCTTTCATTATCTCTTTATATTTAATTTATCCGAAGGGAAACTCTGCCCCGGCGCTACGCCGGTCCGAAGGGAAACCCTGCTTCGGCGCTACGCCGGCTAAAAGTGTAGTTTAAATACAACAATCAGTACCATGATGATGAGGTTCACCATTGAAATAGGTACCAGATACTTCCATTCCAGTGCTAGAATCTGGTCGATACGTAAGCGAGGGAATGTCCACTTAATCCACATCAGCAGGAACACTACGAAGAATGCCTTACCAAAGAACCAGACAAAGCCCGGAATATAATCCATTACAGCGTTGAAGCCATCCAGTCCTGCAATGTGCAACGGCATCCAGCCGCCCAGGAAGATGGTGGCAGCCACACTGGCCACGATGAACAGGTTCAGATATTCAGCCAGATAGAAGAAACCGAAGTGCATACCGCTATATTCGGTATGGTACCCAGCCGTCAATTCGCTTTCTGCTTCCGGCAAGTCGAACGGGCCACGGTTACATTCTGCGTTTCCGGCAATCAGGTAGATGATGAAGGCAATCACTGCCGGGATATGTCCTTTGAAGATGAACCACCCGTCGGCCTGTCCTTCTACGATTTCGGAGAACTGCATGGTTCCCATCAGCACCACCATTGTCAATATGCTCAATCCTACGGACAATTCATACGAGATGATCTGTGCTCCGCTTCGCATGGCGCCGATAAGCGAGAACTTGTTGTTGGAACTCCAGCCTGCCAGCAAAATACCTAATACACCGATGCTGGATGCTGCCAGCAGGAAGAATACACCCACATTGAAGTTCAGCACTTCCATACCTTTATTGATAGGCAGACAGGCAAACGTCAGGAATGAAGCAATAATCACCATGAACGGTGCCAGGTTATAAAGGAAACGGTCAGCTTCTTTCGGAGTGAAGATCTCTTTGGTGAGCATCTTCAACACGTCGCAGATGACCTGAATGCTACCCCATTTACCCACACGGTTCGGACCGAGGCGGCATTGGAAGAAAGCACATATCTTGCGCTCCATATAAATAAGAATGATGGCGAGTACGGCATACATCAGAATGATGCATACGCCTATCACTACACATTCGAGGAATATCGCCAGACCTTCCGGCATGAAGGAAGTCAGCGTCTGGTGAATCCAGTTGGTTACTATACTAAAGTCAAACACGTTGTTTAAATTATTAGGTTTTAAATATTAACTATTAATTGGCTGCGCCCTCATGCTGCATAGAATTGATAGTTAATATTTAATAGTTAATACTTATACTTACCTGTCAATATCCGGAACTACATAATCCAGCGTTCCCCCGATTGCAATCAGGTCGGCAATCTTTGCTCCGCGACAGATGGTGTCTACGGCGCTCACCAATGGCAATCCCGTGGAGCGGAAGTGCAGGCGGTAAGGCGTTTTGTCACCGTGACTTTCCAGGAAGACGCCGAACTCGCCACGGCTACCCTCTACGGCAGTATAATACTGTCCTTCCGGTACGCGGATAATGGGTTTCATCTTCTCTTGATAAGGTCCTTCGGGGATGTTGTCGATGAGTTGCTCAATGATATTCATGCTTTCCATGATTTCGTCCATACGAACCATGTAGCGTGCCCATGAGTCGCCTTCTGTGTAGACGATTTCCTTGAAGTCCACCTTGTCATATACTCCGTACGGATGACGTTTACGCACATCGCAAGCCCAGCCGCTGGCACGTCCTGTGCCGCCCGTAGCTCCGAAGGCGATGGCATCTTCGCGGCTCAGCACACCTACGCCTTTCAGACGTTGCTGGGCGATGATGTTGCCGGTGAACACCAAGTGATATTCGTGGATGATACCACGCAGGTAAGGGATAAACTCTTTCACCCGTTTCTGGAAGTTGGGATGCAGGTCGGCCTGCACACCGCCGATGGTGTTGTAGTTCATGATGAGGCGTCCGCCGCAGGTTTCCTCGAAAATGTCGAGTATCTTCTCGCGGTCGCGGAAACCGTAGAAGAAAGCGGTCAAGGCGCCGAGGTCCATTGCCAGACAAGAGTAGAACAGCAAGTGCGAGTCGATACGTTGCAACTCGTCCATGATGGTGCGGATATACTTCACGCGGTCGCTCACTTCAATACCCATTGCCTGCTCGATGCACGAACACAGGGCGTGGCGGTTCTGATGAGCGCCCAGATAATCAAGGCGGTCGGTCAGTGCCAGTGTCTGCGGATAGGTGAGGCTTTCGCACATCTTTTCGATACCCCGGTGGATGTATCCGCAGTTGGCATCTATCTTGTCAATGGTTTCACCCTCCAATGATACACGGAAACGCATTACACCGTGTGTTGCGGGGTGCTGCGGACCGATGTTCACCACATATTCTTCGTCGCCGAAGAGTATGAGCTCTTTATTCTTCACCGTACCGTCCGGGTTCAGTTCCAGTTCGGTGGTGGTATCTATGGTTTCTTCATTGTCCATGCGCAGCGGATTATCCTTTTCGGGGTCATTATCTTTACGCATGGGGTAGCCTACCCAGTCGTTACGCAGGTAGAGGCGGCGCATATCGGGATGTCCTATGAAGACGATGCCGTAAAAGTCATATACTTCACGCTCATTGAAGTCTGCTGCCTTCCAGATGTCGCTGACACTGGGCAATTCAGGATTTTCGCGGTCCAGGGTGGCGGTGCGCACTGCTGCCTGTTTGCCGGTGACGGTGGATTCCAGCAGGTAGACAATACCCAGTCCACGTGGAGTGTCCGGTGCATCACCCTCAGCGGGTTCCCCCCAATCCATACCACTCAGGCATTTCAGGAAGTCCATCTGCTCTTCGCGACGCAAACGGAGCATTTCGGTATGTAAGTCCGCAGGTTTTATAAATCGTATATTATCCATATTCTGATTATTTTTCTGTCTCCTCTTTCGGTTTGGGTTCTTTTCTATTCACTCCGCCGAAGAATTTCTCTATCTTCACTTTGCGTTGCAACTGCATCATGCCATAATAGAATGCTTCCGGACGAGGCGGGCATCCCGGGATGTATACATCCACCGGCAAGACCTTGTCAACGCCGTTCACCACATGGTATGATTTCTTGAACGGTCCGCCACTGACGGCGCATCCCCCCACGGCAACCACGTATTTCGGGTCGGGCATCTGGTCGTACAAACGTTTCAGTACAGGTGCCATCTTATTTGTAATAGTTCCGCACACCATAATCATATCTGCCTGTCGCGGACTGGCACGGGCTACTTCAAATCCGAAGCGCGCCATGTCGTAGCGCGCGGCACCCAGTGCCATGAACTCGATACCGCAACAACTTGTTGCAAACGTAAGCGGCCACAGCGAATTGCTGCGTCCCCAGTTGATAAAGTCGTCCAGCACACCGAGGGCAACGTTTGCACCTCCGGCATTAAGCTCACGAACGAGTTTCTCCAACGTTTCATTATCCGTAAACTCTTCATACGGGATAGATTTTATTTTGGGTTTTTTCTTTATTTCCATTCCAATGCTCCTTTCCGCCATGCGTAGGCAAGTCCTAATACGAGGATGAGTAAGAAAAATAAGATACTGAGTAATCCCGCTATTCCCAGGTCGCGGGCTATAACCGCCCACGGAAACAGGAATACCGTTTCCACATCGAACATCAGAAACAGGATGGCAAACAGGTAGTAACCCACCCGGAATTGCATCCACGATTTACCACGGGTAGGAATACCACACTCGTACGCTTCCATCTTCTGTGGATTGTACGAACGGGGTGATATCGCTTTGGACAGTGCGATAACAATACCCACGAAAGCAATTGCCGTCAGCAAGACGACTACTAACAAAGTAAAGTTCATAAATCTAATTATCTTTTAGATGTATATAATAGGATAGTTGGCCGAAAGGAGCAATCCCTCTGAATCGCCTTCGACGGACTTTGGCAAACTTTGCAGTCTGCCCGACTTATTTTATCAAATGATTATCTTTCTCAGCCCGAAGACATAGTAAGAGAGCGGGTCGGGCACAGGATAGAAAGAGGCATGCAACAATGAACCACAGGCTGGAGACTCCGCCAGCCAACGCATCCGGAAGTAATTCAGTAATAGCAGGACGCTCTTGTTGCCGGGCACTTGCATACTGTCCACATTATCTATATAAAGAGGTGTGGAAAGGAAACGATTATATATGTTACGGATGTTCTGTTGATGTGAAGTAGGGGCTTGAGACAAGATACAGCGCTCGTCGTCATTGTTGCGTATGAAAGTGCATGATATACCCGCCGCCTGCGCTGCACCGTCGTACAGCAATACGCCGAGTAAGAGGATCATGAGGTATTTTATACACTGTTTCATACAACTACTTTTTCATTCGGCTGCAAATGTATAACAATTATTGGCTATTTTGTTATACAGAGATGTCAAAATGTTCAGTTTTTAGCACTTTTTGACCTTCTATCAACTCCTCTTCCAGAATTCGGGGGTGAAAAGCAGCAATACGGTGAACAGTTCGAGGCGTCCCAGGAGCATAAGGAAAGCCAGTAGCCACTTCGCTATGTCGGGCAATGCATTCCATGAGAAAGCAGGACCTGTTTCTCCCAAACCGGGCCCCATATTGCCGATACTGGAAACCACGCAACCCACAGATTCTACAAATCCGATGCCCAATCCCATCATAATTAGTACACTAATGATGATGATGACCGCATATATAAAGCAGAAAGCCAGCACTGTAGATTGCACGGAAGGTGAAATCACCTGTTTGTTGAGCCGCACCGGCAATATGGCATTCGGGTGAAGGATATGTTTGAACTCATTGCGGGCCACTTTGCCGAGGATAACCATGCGGATACATTTCAATCCGCCCGTCGTACTGCCCGCACAGGCACCCATCAGCATGACGATGGTCAGCAGCCCCCACGTCACAGCAGGCCATAGCATATAGTCGGCAGTAGCAAATCCGGTGGAGGTATGTAGTGAAATCACTTGGAACAGTGATTGGCGGAACGACTCTTCCATTCCCATAGGTTTAGAATAATAAAGTATCACGGCGATTACTCCGGTGAACAGCACCACCGACCAGAAGTACCATTTCAATTCGGCATCATTGATGACCTTCTTGAATTTCCGGTTGACGAAGAACAGCAGCAATGTGAAGTTGATGCCCGAGATAAACATGAAGATGGATATGACGTATTCGATATACGGAGAGTTATAATAGGCTACACTGGCCTGTTTGGTTGAAAATCCACCTGTTCCGGTAGTGGCGAAGGCGTGGCAAACGCTATCGAACCAATTCATTCCGCCCAGCATCAACAGGGCAACGAGGATACAGGTGATACCTGCGTAGATACTCCAAATCCATTTGGCGGTGATGCCGATGCGCGGGTGCACTTTGTCGTGTGTCGGTCCACTGGCTTCGGCGGCGAATACCTGCAAACCGCTGACACCGAATATCGGAAGTATGGCGATGGTGAACATGATAATTCCCAAACCACCTATCCATTGCGTCATGCTGCGCCAGAAGAGCAATCCGTGGGGCAGCGCTTCAATATCGTCCAGTATGGTGGCGCCCGTACTGCTAAAGCCGGACATGGTTTCGAAGAAAGCATTGGTGATGCTGGGGATGTATCCACTAATATAGAACGGGAGCATACCGAAAAGAGAGAAAGCCACCCAGGCAAAGCTGACAAGTACATAGCCATCCCTGCGCGTCAACTGGCGGTTACCGCCTTTACCCATGATTGCCAAAAGCAACCCGACGCCTGCTGTAATACCTGCCGATACCCAAAAATCCACCAGAGCTTCATCCTGATAATAGAACGAAACCCCCGAGCAAATCAACAGCATCACCGTCTCCAGCAACAGGAGGATGCCGATAATCCGTATAACCGTTTTGAAATTAATCAACTCTCAACTAATTAAAGTATTTCTCAATCTTCTTAATCATCATATTCAGGCAGAATACCACCACATGGTCGCCCGGCAATATCTGTGTATTACCCATCACCACGACACCTTCGCCCTGGCGGATTAACCCTCCGATAGTGGTTCCCTTTGGCAGTCCGAGGTCTTTCACTTGATGTTTGGTGATTTTGGAACCGGCTTTCACGGTGAATTCCGCAACGTCGGCATTGGCAAAAGTCAGGCACTTCACGTTGCTGACGTCAGCATCCAGCATCATCTGGTAGATGTGACTGGCAGTAATCATTTTCTTGTTGATTACCGTACCGATGTCGAGGCTTTCCGCCATACCTATATAATCTATGTTTTCCACTTCCGCCACCGTCTTGCTGACGCCCATGCGCTTGGCGGCAAGGCAGGAAAGAATATTCGTTTCCGAGTTATCGGTCAGGGCAACGAAAGCCTCCGTATTTTTCAGACCTTCTTCAATCAGCAAGTCCATGTCCCGTCCGTCTCCGTTGATAATCATGACTTTGTCGTCAAGAATTTCCGTCAGGCGGTTGCAACGGTTCAGGTCGTTATCTATAATCTTCACCTGCATATAGTCGGGCACATATTGCGCGGTGCGCACGGCAATGCGGCTTCCGCCCATAATCATCACGTTGCGCACGTCGGCATAATCTTCCTTGCCGGCTATCTTACGTATATAAGGTACGTACTTGCGGGTAGTGGTGAAATAAACAATATCGTGCAGTTTGATTACATCGTCACCCCGGGGGATGAGTGTTTCGTTGCCGCGTTTGATGGCTACCACATGGTAGGGCTTGTCCGTTCCGGCAAGCTGGTGCAGGGGAATATCCAGTATCTCTGCTTTTTCGCGCATTTTGGTACCGATAAGTATCAGTGACCCGCCGCAGAACTCCCACCATTGGCGCACCCAACTCATACGTATGGAAGATACGATTTCTTTGGCGGCAAGCATTTCGGGATAAATCAGCGAGTCAACGCCCAGTTTCTGGAAAAACTCCTTATTCTTAGGCAGGAGGTATTCGTAATTGTCGATGCGGGCAACAGTTTTCTTTGCGCCCAGGTTGGTGGCGAGCATACAAGCGGTTATGTTACGGCTTTCATCAGGGGTGACGGCTATAAACAAGTCCGCCTCTTTAGCCCCTACCTCCTTCAATCCCTGAATGGAAGTGGGCGATGCCGTAACCGTCATCAAGTCGAAGTTGGAACTGAGCGTACTCAACCTTTCCTCGTTGTCGTCCATCAATATGATGTCCTGTTTCTCGCGGGACAGCAATTTTGCCAAGTGTGTGCCTACTGCGCCGGCACCGGCAATAATGATTTTCATTGCTCTTCTTTTACTCTATTCAACTGGCAACAAATTGTAGCCACTTTATGTTTTTTACTTATTTATCGCAGCCACTATCCCTTCTTCATCCATTCCGCACAAGTGGTGCAACTGCTGTACCGTTCCGTGTTCAATAAACTTGTCCGGTACACCTATGCGTTCTACATGTGGTGTATATCCATTGTCCGACATAAATTCCAGTATGGCAGTACCCATACCGCCTTTTCGTATGCCGTCTTCAATGGTGACGATGCGGGAAAATGAGCGTCCTATTTCGTGTAGCATCTCCTCATCCAATGGCTTGAGGAAACGCAGGTCATAATGTGCTATTGATATGTTCTTTTCTTTTTCTGCCAGCTCTATGGCCTTTGCGGCGACGTTACCTATCGGGCCCAGGGTGACGACGGCAACGTCTGTACCGTCTTTCAACTTGCGTCCTTTTCCTACGGGTATTTCTTCCAACGGGCATTTCCAGTCCGTCAGCACACCCCGTCCGCGTGGATAGCGGATGACGAACGGGCCTTTGTCCGGTAGTTGTGCCGTGTACATCAGGCGGCGCAATTCATGTTCGTTCATGGGTGAAGATATGGTCAGGTTGGGTACGGGGCGGAAGTATGCCAGGTCGAACACACCGTGGTGCGTCGGCCCGTCTTCACCTACCAGTCCGGCACGGTCCAGGCAGAGCACGACGGGAAGTTTGAGGATGGCAATATCGTGAATCACGTTGTCGTAGGCACGCTGCATGAACGAGGAATAGATGTTGCAGAATGGCTGCATTCCCTCCTTTGCCATCCCTCCCGAGAAGGTGGCGGCATGGCCTTCGGCAATACCTACGTCGAAAGCGCGGTCGGGCATTGCCTGCATCAGCATGTTCATGGAGCAGCCTGTAGGCATGGCGGGGGTGACACCGACAATACGTGGATTCTGTTTGGCGAGTTCCACAAGGGTTTCGCCGAACACATCTTGATAGAGCGGGGGCAGATTGTGTGTATCCGCCGTGAAGCGTTCGCCGGTTTCGGGGTCGAACTTGCCCGGTGCATGCCAGATGCCCGGTGCTATTTCGGCAGGTTTGAAGCCTTTTCCTTTGATGGTGTGCAGGTGCAGGATTTTCGGGCCTTTCATGTCCTTTATATCCCGCAGAATCCGTGCGATATTCTTCACATCGTGCCCGTCGATGGGGCCGAAGTAGCGGATGTTCATTCCTTCGAAGATGTTCTGCTGCTGGGCGGCCATCGACTTCAGACTGTTTCCGAAGCGAATGAGTGCTTTACGGCGGTCCTCGTTGAGGATGCCTACTTTGAAGAGCATCTTGGATATTTTGAAACGCAACTGGTTGTAGCGGTTAGAAGTCGTCAGGTTGAACAAATACTGTTTCATGCCGCCTACGCTACGGTCTATTGCCATGTCATTATCGTTGAGGATAATGAGAAGGTTGTTTGAAGTGGTGGAGGCGTTGTTCAGACCTTCAAATGCCAGTCCGCCGCTCATCGATCCGTCGCCGATTACGGCAACCACATGGCGGTCTTCTTCGCCCTTTTCTGCGGCGGCTACTGCCATGCCCAGCGCAGCCGAAATGGAATTCGACGCATGCCCGCAGGTGAAAGTGTCATAGTCGCTTTCATCCGGAGAGGGGAAGGGACGGATACCCTTGAGTTTCCGGTTTGTGGAAAATGTCTCCCGGCGTCCGGTCAGTATCTTATGGCCGTAAGCCTGATGGCCTACGTCCCACACAATGCGGTCGTAGGGGGTATTGAACACGTAATGCAGGGCAACAGTTAGTTCTACCGTTCCCAGACTGGCTGCAAAGTGTCCCGGGTTGCACGAAACTTCTTTTATAATGTCCTGCCGCAATTCTTTGCAGACTTCCGGAAGTTGCTCGACGCTGAGTTTTCGCAGGTCTTCGGGGTCAAAAATAGAATTTAGCAAGTTATATGTTGTTGGTTCTGTTTTCATCTCGTTCTGAGGATTACAAATTGCAAAATTAGTAAAAGAAAACGGAAGGTATTTCCTTTTTCGGGAAAAAAAACTCAATCCTCTGTTCTTTAACTTCTCCGGTGCTTCGTGGGGTGCGGTTTGTATGAAGAAAAGGTGGCTCGCTGGCAATCAAGTTGCGGGGTACTGAAAACTATTCCTGTGCTTGCAAGAAACTAATCTCTCGTGTGCTAACAACTAATATTTTTCTTGCATCTTATTATTCATACAACAGATATGATAATTTCTTACAATATCTATAGAAGTTTCTTACAACAGTTATTGTAGGAAACTTTTATAATCATTGTATGAATAATAAGATGCAAGG
>CAMTFK010000085.1 GCA_947071285.1 uncultured Bacteroides sp.
ATGCCATAGGAAGCACGGTGGCATCATTCCGCTCGGGTGGTAAATATACTTATGGTATAATCGGTGTCGGATATAATCACAAAACAATCAATAACTCATTGGTAGCCGAAGGCGGTTTCGGTGCACATATCCCTGTCACCCCCTGGTTCAGAATTAATAATGAGCTTAAATTCTCGGCTATTGGCAATGATTCGGACGAACCCGTATTGAATGGAGGTTATTCCTTGATTCCGGCTTTCAAGATCGGAAAACACATTGAGTTATTTGCGGGAGTAGGCATCAATTATATGGAGACAAAGGATATCAATAACCACAAAATATTCCCAAATCATTCATTATGGAAGAAGACGGGCTCCACAAGATTACAACAATTATACGTAGGATACCAGTTCGGAGTTCAATACATATTCTGATAAATCACAGCACTTTATGAGTGAGCACATAACACTCCATAACTGAGCATTCAACGCTCCGTAACTGAGCATCCAACACTCCGGGACTGAACACCCAAAACACCCGGATGTTTTCACCCAAAACATGGGGATGTTTTACTCTATAACACCCGGATGTTTTGGGGTAAAACATCCGGGTATTTTCAGAAATAAGATGGGGATGTTTTGACCTCTCAGTCCGGGACTGATAAATGCTCAGTCCTATAATAAAATAGGCTATATCCGTTAACTAAGTCCGCTCAGGAACTTTCTCCCCAACACGATACCTATTATAAAGAAAAACACTATATTTGCATCCAAATTCTAAAAGCAACGATTTTGGGCACCATTCTTAAATTTGTTATCGCTTAATATTAGCCTCACAAACCACAGGCTAATTTCTTTCGTTTGAGTATTTCTATTCAGACAGGTTTTTCATTGTATCATTTTTAGTATTAACTACATTGTCTTTTCAGGACAATTGTAATTCGCTATTCAAACTCCGGGTTGGCTTTCACCGAAACCGACCGAAAGTTAGGAATGCGCCGAATACGGATGGAAAATTTCGTAAAGAAGATTAAGCAAAACATAGAACTGGAAATCGTAAGAATTGAGCAACAGCCCATTGATGTCCTCGATAAACTCAAGCAGATAGTAGACTTTATACAAGCCTCACTCATTCTGCTAAAGACCACTATCGCAGACCATCAGTTTGCAAGTTCCCAAGAAGAGATTCTTTTCTTTAAAGTCTGGAAGCCACAAATATCCGGACTATTGATATTTTATGTCCGCCTCTATCAGATTGAGAAGAACCGAACAGGGAAATCACCGTCGATTCAATGCAAATATCTGAAAGCCGAATATGAAAGTCTGAAGAAAGCCTTAGCAGACAATAGCTTTTACCCCTATTATCAGTCCGGTAAAACCGATTCAGACGAACTATACTTCATGAGAGAGCATTATGACATTCTTTCTGATACCTGCCACTTTTCATTGGACAGGGACACTACTTTTTCTACGTTACACGATTCGAGTGTCGCAGAGATTTTAGCCAATCGTCGCCTGACACAGTATCTATCGGATGAAATAGATTCATTATCGGGTGAACTGCACCTCAGATTCACTTCAATCATCGAAAGCAACCTGCTGCAATGGACGGACAGTAAAGTAGCTCTGGTAGAGTTCATCTATGCCCTCTATGCCAGCAAATGTTTTAATAACGGCACTACCAATCTGAAAGATATAGCATTCTGCTGCGAAACCCTGTTCAATATCGAAATAGGTGATTTCTACCGGATATTCCTTGAAATCAGAAACAGGAAGAAAAACCGTACCCAGTTTCTTGATAAACTGAAAGAGAAAATAACCCGAATGATGGATGAACTGGACCGATAAATCAGAAAAATCTGGTGCCGTCTTGTGACATCTTGTGAATTCCGCCAATCGCTAATATCCAACTTTGCAGAAAAAACATTTAACCCGCAAAGAAAGAAGGAATATTAGCTTTATGGAAACTACATTTACATGGGAAATAAAGGTGAAGAACTGCCCTTTATTAATTAAGAAGTGCAGTCATTGTGACAGTGACCGCTTTTATTGCAGTGATAAGTTCAGGATGAACGCCCAGAAAAAGAACATTGATGTGTGGCTGATTTACAGGTGTGTGAAGTGTGATAATACTTGTAACCTCACGTTAGTATCACGAAGCAAACCGGACTTAATAGACAAATCATTATTCCACAGCTTCTCGGTAAACGACAAGGAGGCAGCCTGGCAGTACGCCTTTTCTGCCGAACTGGAAAGAAAAAACAATATGAAGTTAGATTACGGCAGTGTTGAATATGAAGTCATAAGCAGCATTTCACCGGAAGATATACAGAATCTGTCAGATGAAGTTATCAGCATCCGCATCAAATGCGATTTCGACTTTAATCTTAAGTTATCTTCATTAGTCAGAAGGTGTTTATCACTTTCAGCCAATCAGATGAAGCGTCTCTTTGAACAGAATGCCATCAGCACCTCCGCCAGCCAACCACTGCAAAAGCAAAAGGTGAGAAACGGAGATGTTATTCTGATAGACAGAGAGCAATTTACGAAGTCATTCAAAGAAATTGCAAGATAAAAACAGCACTTTTATAAAAGAAGACCTACCTTTGCAGCCCCAAAGAAAAGATTTAGATCAACGCTTATGAATGCAAAAGTAAAAGGTTATATATTGGGAGCCGTTGCCGCTGCCACTTACGGAATGAATCCCCTCTTTACCCTCCCCCTTTACAAGGAAGGTATGGACCCGGATTCAGTCCTCTTTTTCAGATATTTGTTTGCCATCCCGATATTGGGTATCATGCTCAAAGCCCGGGGGAGAAGCTTCAAACTGAAACGGAAAGAAGTGTTGCCGCTCATTATACTGGGCTGGCTGGTTGCCATTTCTTCCCTGACTTTGTTTCAGAGTTATAATTATATGGAAGCCGGCATTGCGTCCACCATATTGTTTGTCTATCCTATTCTGGTTGCGCTGATTATGGCATTTGTCTTCAAGGAGAAGATAACGCTACAGACGGTTTTATGTATCTTCCTGGCGTTAAGCGGCATCGGGCTGCTTTACAAAGGCGGTGACGGTACTACTCTCAGTTTGGTTGGTGTCAGTCTGGTTATGGCTTCGGCCCTCTCCTACGCCATTTATATTGTAGGCGTGAACCGCCCGATGCTGAAAGATGTGGCAACTCTGAAAGTAACTTTCTATGTACTGCTTTTCGGATTGTCCCTCTTTTTGGTGCGCGTAGATTTCGGACAAAGCCTGCATATTGTTGATAAGTGGTATTTGTGGGGTAATCTGGTAGCATTGGCAGTCTTCCCGACGGCTATCTCATTTCTTTGCACCACGCAGGCCATTCAGTATATAGGTTCTACCCCGACAGCTATTCTTGGGGCTTTGGAGCCTGTTACGGCTGTTTTCTTCGGAGTGATGGTCTTCGGGGAGGCTCTGACTGTCAGACTAAGTATTGGAATATTGCTGATTATTCTGGCTGTGACGTTTATTATAGCCGGAAGTAATATCACGACTCATTTAGTGCGGTTCAGGAAACTCTTCCCGAGGTTGCCGATAAAAAAGAGGGGACACTAAGTCCCCTCATAATATGTTTATGAGCTATTTCACTTCAAACTTTCCCTGTAACCGGATATCCTGTGAGGAACTTCCCACCATTACGGCAAACGTGCCCGGCTCTACTACAAAATGATTATCCTTATTCCACAAGCCTAACTCCTGGGGAGTAAGCATGAAATTAACGGTTTTCTCTTCTCCCGGTTCCAGATGGATGCGTTCGAAACCGCGTAACACCTTCACATAAGTAGTTACAGAACTCATCTCATCATGCAGATAAAGCTGAACGACTTCATCACCGGCCACCTTACCCGTATTCTTCACTTTACAACTCAGCGTCACAGAGCCTTGTACGCCTATCACCGGATTATCTATCTTCAAATCACTATAGGCAAAAGTGGTATAACTCAGACCATATCCGAAAGGATAAAGAGTTCCCGTCACGCGAACGAAACCTTTAGAGTCAGAGCCCGGTTTAAAAGGAAAAGCAAAAGGTATCTGTCCCACCGAACGAGGGAAAGTCACCGCCAGTTTGCCTCCCGGATTATAATCACCGAAAAGAACTTTCGCTACCGCATCGCCCATAAATTCCCCGGGGAACCAGGCATGTACGATGCCCGGAATATAACGTTCGGCCCAATTAATAGTGGCGGCACGTCCATCCACCAACAGCAGGACAACAGGTTTTCCGGTGGCATACACAGCCTGCAACAGTTTCTCCTGGCGTCCGCACAGGTCCAGATTGGTACGGGAATACTCTTCACGCACTGTTTTCTCGTTTCCTCCCAGCACCATGATAGCTACATCCGATTCTTTAGCCAAGGCAACCGCCTCATCTATCATAGCCTGTTCATCCTTATCTAAAGGTACATCATAGAGTTCGCTTTCCGGAAAGTACTTATCAATAATGTCGGCTCCCTTTGCATAGCGAACGTCCGCATCGGGCAAATAATCCTTAATACCCTGATATACTGTTTTTATCGGAGCATTGGCAGGACCATAACGGCAAATCAGATTGTCAACTTCAGCAGCATTCGGACCAATCACCGCCACCTTTTTAGTACTCTTGGAGAGTGGCAGGATATTATTCTCATTCTTCAATAAAACGATGGACTCTAACGCAGCCTTCATGGATACCGCCTGATGTTCCTTGCTATGTACCACCTTTTCCGGTTTCTTTGCATCACCCTTATAAGGATTATCAAACAGGCCCATCATGAATTTTACCCTCAACACATCCGCTACACGACTATCAATAGTTTGTTCCGATACTTTGCCCTCGCTGATAGCCTGGCGAAGCGGACGAATGAAATTCTCGGGTAGAGTAAAGTTAGTACGTACATTCAATCCTGCATTTACTACCTGGGCAGCTCCATCCACAGCATCGGCAGCTACGTTATGCTTGGAATAGAGAAACTCCACCGCTTCACTATCCGATACTACATAGCCTTTGAAGCCCCATTCATGGCGAAGTATTTCAGTAAGGAAATGATAACTGCCCGTAATCGGTTCGCCGTCATAATCATTATAAGAACTCATCACTCCCAATGCCCCGGCTTCGCAAAAAGCCTTGCGGAAGGGTTCTATATAAAGAGTTCGCATCTCACGCGGAGCTACGTGCGGGTCGGTACGGGTACCGGCATCACGTCCTCCAACAGGAATACTATATACGGCAAAATGTTTGGGAGTGGCCACAAGTCCTTCTTGCTGAAGTCCTTTAATCATCCGCTTTCCAAGCTCTCCCACCAGGAAAGGGTCTTCGCCGTAACACTCCACTACACGTCCCCAACGGGGATCTTGTGCAATATCCAGAATAGGAGAATAGATATTGGTATAACCCAGCGCTTTTGCCTCTTCGGCTGTCACCTTGGCTATTTCACTGATCAATTCCTTATTCCAGGTAGCACCCTGTCCGCACTGTGCCGGAAACATAGTAGCCCGGTCATGGCAAAGCCCACGAATACCTTCATTGGTAAAGTCAACAGGTATCCCAAGGCGGGTTTGCTCTACAAACCAACGTTGGATGGCCTGTCGGTTCTCTACACTATTCACATAAGGATAGGACAAAGAAGAACCGAATTTCCCTAAGCCATTGGCTTGTTCGTCTATATTCGCTATACCGTCTTTCCAGACTTCATTTTTCCATTGTTCTGTGGGCAGGGAGTCTTTCAGCACACGACCTGAGCCATACAACGTAGCCATCTGGCAAGTCTTTTCCTCCATTGTCATCTGCGACAACAAATCCTTGACTCTTGCCTCCAAGGGTGCCGAAGGGTCTTCATAGACATCCATCACCCCGTTCTTATTAAAATCAATCCAGCCTTTCTTATATATACCGGGATTATTGCCCGCATACATACCCGCACAAAGCGATACAGCGATACATAAAGCGATTCTTCTTTTCATAGCATCTTTTTAGTTTTCCATTTCTAATACAAGTTCACCACCTTCCATCAGGTCGAAATGAGAAAATCTTGGTTCTCTCAATTCTTCACCGTTCAGTTTCATGGAGCGAATATACTTATTTTCTACGCTATTATTCTTAGTACGGATCACAAAATCTTTTCCGCTACTCAAATGAATGGTTACCTTATCAAACAAAGGACGGCCAATTTCATAGACCGGACGGCCCGGGCAGAACGAATAGAAGCCCATAGAACTAAGTGCATACCAAGCCGACATTTGCCCTACGTCTTCATTTCCGGAAAGTCCGTTAGGATCGTTATGATAAAGGGTACGAAGAATATGGTCTACCAAAGCTTGCGTCTTGCGGGGTGCACCGGCATAATTATAAAGATAAGGTATATGATGACTCGGTTCGTTGCCATGTGCATATTGCCCAATCATCCCCGTCACATCGGCAGCCGCATTCGGATCACCGGTCAGTTCGGAACTTGTGGTAAACAGCGTATCCAGATGTGCTTCAAATGCCTCTTTGCCGCCCACCAACTCCATTAATCCATCTACGTCCTGTGGCACAAACCACGCCCATTGCCAAGCATTACCTTCCACATAATTACTGGGGCGTTGCACGGACGAAGGATCAAAAGGAGTAATCCAGCTTCCATCACTCAACTTGCCACGCATCAGCTTCGTTTCCGGATCAAAATAAGCACGGTAGGCTTTAGATAAGTTCATGTATTTATCATACATGTCTTTACGGTTATATTCTTTCATCATCTGTGCAATCAGCCAGTCATTATAGGCAAACTCCAGACCTTGTGAAACAGAACCGCCCACTTTATCACAAGGAATATATCCCAATTCGTTTTTATACTTAATTGAAATCGGCATAACCTTTCCGTTCAGTATCTGACGATCCATCATAGGCGTAATGCCGGTAGTGTCATATACCGAAGAACGTATGCAAGCTTCCAATGCTTTCTTCACATCAAAATCGCATTGTTTCTTCATCATAGCATCTGCAATAACAGAAACTGCGTGATAGCCAATCATCGTTCCGGTTTCATTGGAAGCCAACTCCCACTTAGGCAGAATACCTGACTCATCATATTTGCGAAGCAACGAACGGATAAATGCCTGGTTCTGTTCCGGCGTCACAATGGTGTAAAGCGGATGGGCCGCACGGAAGGTATCCCACAAGGAGAACACCGTATAATTGACGTAAGAAGCATCTTGCTTAATCTCATGCCCCATCGTGCGGTAACGTCCGTCTACATCCGATGCCAGACTCGGCTGTATGAATGCATGATACAAGGAAGTATAGAAAACAATACGGTTGTCCTTGTCCGAAGTTTCAATATCAATCTTGCCTAAGGCGTCATTCCAGGCAGTATTCGCCTGCTGTACTATTCTTTCAAAATTCCAATCCGGAACTTCTGCTTCCAGATTCCGCTTCGCACCTTCTTCATCCACACTCGAAATGCCGACTTTAGCCAACACACGCCCATCCGCAGCAAGATTCCTGAAAGTCATCACTGCTTTTGCCGTATTGACGGTAACAGAGGTACTATCCGGCTGGTATTCGGTTCCTGAATACAACTTATAGTCAAAGGGCTTTGAAAATACAGCATAGAAATACACATAATGGTGTTTAGCCCAGCCTTTCGTATATTTCATTCCGGCTATAGTAGAGTCGTTCACCACACGGATTTGGGTAACGGGGTGCTGATGTCCGTGAATGGTAGGTTCCATATCAAGAATCAGGCGGGCATCACTTGCCTTGGGATAGGTATACCGATGCAGGCCGGCACGCAAAGTAGCCGTTAGTTCCACATTGATGGAATCATCCTGCAACAAAACCTGATAATATCCCGGACGGGCACTTTCTTGTTCATGCGAGAAACGGGAACGATAACCTTCGTCCGGATTTTCTGCCGTCCCGGCAATCAGAGGTTTCTCTCCTACTACCGGCATAAAGAGTATGTCGCCATAATCTCCAATACCGGTTCCGCTAAGATGAGTATGACTGAAGCCCATGATGGAAGTGTCGTCATAATAATAGCCCGAACAGGCATCCCAGCCAAAGAGACGGGTATCCGGACTTAACTGTACCATTCCATGAGGCAAAGTAGCACCGGGAAAAGTATGTCCATGTCCTCCGGTTCCTATAAATACATTTACGCTATCGGTATATTCTTTCGGAAGTTCCTTTTCTGCACAAGAAAACAATCCGATCCCCGTAGCCAGTAACAGCATGCAGAGTTTGTTCTTCATAAAATTATAAGTTTATATTTTATACGATTCTATTAGTGTATAAGATTCCAGTCAGCCTCTACCTTCATCGTTTTACCTTTTGTACGGATAATCAACGGATAGCAAGGCTTTACCGCTACATCTCCCGCTCCCGGTCCGTCTTTTACGGTCGGGTTTGCGGGTATTCCCGAGGCTTCCCCGAGCACCACTTCCATCACTTCTCCTTCAGAGACATTCAGGCGGACAGTAGCCGACGGAGTCCGGCAAGTGAATCCCGGTTGATAAGGATAAGAATAAGTATTATGAATCCGTTCATGCACTTCACTGCCCGTGAGTGTTGTCGCCATCGGCTGACCCTCTAAAACAGGTTTTTCATTGAAAAGAATCACATACTCATACAAATGAGAAGAATCGGAAGTACAAGTATATACATCTTGCAACTGAGTACCTTTCAAATCCAGGCTACGCTTCATATCAACTCCCGGATAAGCAGTAACCGTTTCAGCTTCGGCATATCCGCCGTCAGAACGAGGGGTGAATTTCAACAGCTTGCCCACACTTCTCTTCTGATCTTTTGCATCCACCGTCACCGTATTATGCGACAGACTGCGTTTATACCATTTCAGATAATCAGGAACTCCATAACCGGAAGTTCCAAAGTCGGAAACCAGTTCATTCTTGCCATCATGAATTGTAATGGAAAGCTTGTCAGGATGTCCATGCCCGATGCCTTCGCCACCGAATTTCAGAACCACTGTGCGTGCATCACTACGCAACAGGCAGAATCCTGATGCATCAAATGAATAACTTTGCTGAATCATTTTTTCATCTGATGCATTTATAGTCTGATTGTTCAACAGAGCCTCCGGATCAAGGCACTTCTTCTGTGCATAGGTCAGTTCCAACACCCGTTTCAGCAGTGGGTCATTATAACGGGCGTCAGCAATCTCGTACAATGCCGATTGAGAAAGCAGATTAGCGCCATACCATCCGTCGCTATGTGCCGGAAAAGACAAATCGGGATAAGTGCCCTTCACCGGTTCCACAAACATGTCGTGCAAGTCCTTATCAAACAGTTTTATCCCCCGGCATTTTACTGCATTAGCCGTGAATAGCAGGGCTTCCAACGGATAATAATGATAATGGGGAGACCCCTCGTTTATCCAGCCATCGCTATTTTTATGTTTTCCAATCAAGTAATGGTAGCCATACTTATCCTTATTGATTGCTACATCGACAATAGAGTCATTTTCCAAAGCAATGCCTAAGGCAGCCAATCCACTATTATGCCACATCTGCCAGTTAGCTCCGGCCGGACGATGCAACAATAAAGTAGCAGCAGGTTGCAGATATCCTTCTTCTATCGCTTTGACCTCCTCTTTCGACAAAACAGGTTTAATAGTCATATAGGCCATTGCCACTTTAGTAGCCCAGTTGGCTTCATCCAGACTCTGAGCAAATGCTTTTCCACTATGTTGATCCGTAGCTTTCCTGCCGGAGTTATGCTCGAACCAACCGGCATACTTACCTGCATAATCCAATAACATGGTACGGATATAATCAGCATATTGTCGTTTTCCGGTGGCCAGATAAAGGTACATACACTGATACATATAATCCCTGTTCAGCATGTGTACTTCATAAATCCACGCCCAGTCATAACGATTGTTTCCAATCCACTCTTTATCGCAAGCCGAGCAATATTGTGCCAAAGGCTTATTCCAACGGAAAGTAAATTGCAGATTATGTACGGGACAGAAGTAATCATGAAAATGTCCTCCTTCTTCTTTAGGTACTTCCAGCGAATGCTTACGTCTTTCTTTCACTTTCTGTTCCAAATCGGCTATGATTTTCTTTCCCCACAGTGTTTTTGCCGATGAGCGAATAGCAGCAACGTCTTCATCAGAGAAGAAATAAAAACCTTCGTTACCTTTCTTGGCTATAATTGACCAATCACCGGAATAATAAGCCTGATTCAACAAACGAAGTTTCACCGCATCTCCCTGCCGGATAAACAAGTTCTCCAAATCCTTGTATAAATAGAATTGCAACCAATAGCCACGGTTATACTTTTCGCGAGTAGTGGAGGCTTGCATCCATTTGGCATACCACAAAGGCTCTACTCCATATTGGCGTGCCACCTGAATGGCTTGTCCGGCATTCTTCCAGATTCCTTCAGACATCCGTTTACCTAACGCTACATAATCATTATAGGTAAATTTTGAAATATCAATCACCTCACAGGTGTCGTCAATGCCCAGTTCTTTGAAGTCTATCACAGTCTCCATCTGCATGTCACCATCCAGGTCATACTCTATATGGTCGAAGAAACCATTGTTGTCACGGTCACTATAAAGTACAGTAGCAAAGCGCTTCGGGTCGCGGAAGTCCATCCACATACGATCCCATCCCTGAAAATATTCGGCATTCTGGTCGATACGCCAAACTCCAGTTTCCGCCCCATACAAGTGCAGGCGACCGTCAAAACGACTGATATAGAGTTGAGCATTACCCGAATTATCCATATCCCACTCACCACGGTCACCGGCGGCATCACTCTGTTTATTATTATCTATTCCCCCTTTATTCCATCCTACTTTAAACGGATCCTTAGGATCATAGAACTCTACACGTTCCCAACGGCTACAATCGTCATCTTCATCATATACAAAGTTTATACGGTTCCATTTGCCACGTTGGAAGATGAGTTCCTGTGCACTGTCGTGGTCGGGATAAATCAGTTCCGTCAACTGGCGATAGCGGGGGTCCATAAAGAACTTATCAGCCTCCGGCATTCCACGCAGGTTTTTAATGGGGTGAACCTGATCCATATAATCGAATCCTTCTCCCTGGAAACCAATAGTGAAATCAAAGTCGAATTCATTTCCGGTAGTGTTATCATTATCCAGATCGACTGCCAATGAAACCCAGTCAACTCTACCCTCCACCTGGCGGTTTATGTAGCTATTGAAAGGGGCTTTCGGATCGTGGATTTTAGGAGAGTCCAACATACGAATAGCCATTTCCGTCCTGCCATCTCCATCCGGATCGTAGAATAGGAAAGGATTCTCCCAATTCAGGCGTAAGTCCTTTATATCATAGGTGGAATTGTGTATCTTCATAAAAGCTGTCCGGCCACTGTAATCCTCATAGAAATCGGACAAGCCACTGCGATCCCAGCACTGAAGGGTAAAATTATTCCAGTTGATATAATTGAAGACATTGTCATGATCCAAATCGAGCATAATCATGTAATGCCCGTTGGGCCATACTTCCCCCGTACGTTCTTTCGGATACTCTACAACAATCTGCATATCCGCTTTCCCGTCTCCATCCGTATCCACCCAGTCGATAATCAAGTCGCCCTGACCTCCATAAATGCCATCCTTGTTGCGGTCAATCAACAGGCAATCATTCACCATATCACCTTCCAGGTCCCCTTCTTTCATATTGCCGTCATCATCCAGCCACAAAATGGGTATATCGTTGTGGGTGACAGACTTAATAGCATCCGGTTTCCCGTCTCCATTCAGGTCCAGATACTCCGGTTTATAGCCGGGTGGCGGAGGCGGCAAGCGTAGAGGCATCAGTTGGGTACGCAGATTCCAATAACTCTTCTTTGTCTCTTGTGCCCAGCTTTTCCCGGCTACTCCTACCCAAAGGAACAGAACGGCACAAGCTATTTTAAATAAATCGTTTTTGTTTTTCATGATATTTCCTTATTACCAGTTATCTGTTCTGAATGAAGATGCAGGAAGACCAGACATATTATAAAGGCAACCCTTTACATAATCCTTAAAGGCATAGCGCACCGCGACAGGTTGTTCCACTTCCGGGCTTGAGACAATAACCGTTTGCGCATCTTTACCAAAACGTGCATGGGCCGGATGAAATACTCTATCCTCACCGGCTACTTCAAAGCCATTCAAGGGTTGCCGATAAGTAGTCAATCCTTTACCCATTTCATCAAACGACAAGATAATCTTGTTACCCTCCGTCTGCATAGATTTATACAACGGTCCCGTTACCGGAAAGCCCTTCTTACCATAAGTACGCCCCAAGGCCAGATAAGCAAACCGATTGCCCACCGTTTCTTTCTCCATAGGGTGGATAGTGCGGTCATCGCCAACATCCGTCAGCACAACCATACCCGAAGAAGGAATAAGATGAAGGCATTTCACTTGCGCTTCACGCAGGTAAGCCGAATTCTTGCCTTTCCCCTCTCCTTTATTATAATTGAACGGAGCAATCTGGGCATAGTAGAAGGGGAATTCCCCTATTCCCCATTGTTTGCGCCAGTCGCTCACCAATGAGGGAAACAACTGCGTATATAAATCAGGTGCATCCACATTTGCTTCCCCCTGATACCATAAACATCCCCGAATGCCATATCCAACCACAGGACTCAACATCCCATTATAGAGAATAGAAGCATTATGCACATCCGGCAAGTCTTTGTAAGACGCTACACCTTCTTTACTCATCCAGGCTTCCACCCGTGAGCCTCCATAACTGGCATGGATAATGCCCACGGGAATACCCAATACCTGATTTAGTTTACGTGCAAAAAAGTATCCCGCAGCCGAAAACTCGGGAACTGTCTCCGATGAGGCTTCCTGCCACTCACCTTTACAATCAGTCAACGGTTCGGAGGTCATTTTGCTTCCTACTGTAAACATACGTATTCCGGGATTTCCTGAAGTCACAATCGCATCCAACGAACCCATCACCGGATCGCTATAACGACCGCCTACACGCATATCCATATTAGACTGACCGGAACAGAGCCAGACCTCACCAATCAATACATCATTAATTCGTACCGTCTCGCCGTCACTCATCTCAATATGGTAGGGACCACCATATACCGGTGTTTCCACTTTTACTTTCCAGCTACCCGATTCATTAGTCGTTACTGTATATTTTTTGTTATTCCACGAAGTCTTTACAGTAACCTTTTGCTGTTTCCGGTCACTGTTTCCCCAAATGGCAACTGAACTTTGTTGCTGCAATACCATCCCATCCGAGAAAAAGGAGGGTAATGTTATTCGTGCCTGTACCCCGCCTGCCCAGAGCAGGAAAGATACAAACAGAACTATTATAAAGCAGGATCGTTTCATAAGTTATTCTCTTACGGGCATCTTAAACGTCAGTGGAGTCTCTTTCCTGAGCATGCGGGCAGCCTCGCCTGTCAGCCACAGATAATGGTCGGAAGGCTGTCCGTCCATATCAATAAACTTGGCCACATCACTAACCGGATGGTCTCCCGTACATTTAAAGATAGCGGTTCCCTCGTCCACTTCATCAAACATGGCCACATAAATCATCTCGGCACCTGCCAACATTGCAGTAGAAAGCTGCTGCCAATAGAAACGTCCTCCCTGACGGGGAATACTGCCAACAGGCTTCACGTCATCCGGGAATTCCAGTTTACTAAGATTGTGCCAACTGAATCCGGGAGTTACGGCAGGAACATAATCTACGCCATTCTCCTTACACCAACGGATATCTTCAATCACCAAGTCACGGAAGCGGTCCATGTCGTTATGCAACAAAGGAGAAAAACGCTGAACAGTCCATGGCAGAACTATATCCGCTTTCTTAATCACTGTATGCAGATAGGGGTCATTGATACAATCAGCCTCCAGATTACGCCAGAAAGTAGGAACACCCAACATCACCGTGCAACCACCATAAACAGGATCATTCTGCAAGAAGTCAATCAAACGGTCTAAACCGATGTTCCTGATATTATAAGGCCGGTCGGGAAAACCAACTCCCCATATAGCTACCACAGGCTTTCCATTATGATGCAGATAAGTCTTTTTCCCCGCCTGATTCGTTACCTTCTGATTGTCTACCAGCCTTTTCCAGTCTTCCATAATCAGGGAGCAATCCTCACCTGACTTTTTCAACCCGGACAAATCATACATGACAGCTATAGCGCGGTCATATTTTGAAGCAGCTTCCAAGGCATTCGCTAAAATACGGTTCGGTACCGAGTTTTGCTGGTCTCCACGGGTATAGCTAAAAAAACGTTGCACAAATACCCCATCTACACCATACTCCTTCATCCATTTGAAGTGCAGGTCGACAGTAGACTTGTCCGCTGAGCTGAATACACGTGCCTTTTTTCCATCGGCATGCCGGAAAGACGTCTCATAGGTCTTTTCATATTCACTCACATCGGGCCATGCATCAATAGTGCAATGTTTCTCATCAAATAGCTTTCCGGCCCCATAATGGCCATAGCCTTGATTGGTTCCATCCTGCGGGCCGCGAAACCAACCTTGGTATCCTGCCATAATCAATCCTTTGTAACTTGGATAAGAAGTTTCCTGAGAGTGCTTGGGACCGGCATAAGCCAACATGCTCATGCCAAGGATGCCCAATGTAACGAATAACTTATTCCTCATAATGTATTATCTTTATATCTGTTATTAAAAACTTGCTACCTATTCTACTTAATAATCTTTGCTGCAAAAGTAAAATCCACAGATTAAGCATTCAGCTATATTGCGCTTACCTGGCAATTAATTTTCAATTAAAATGAAACATTAATCGCCTTTTTATCAATCTGTAGGACCATCCATCAGCAAATCATGCTCTTTTCTCTTCACATTTTGATTTTGAAGATTGGTTCTATCCACATCAATGGCCATTACCCTAAACAAGTTTTTCCAGAAGGTACTTGTTTCTTTTGTCCATAAATGATAGTCGATCACTGAAAGAGCCAGATTCACATTTCCCAAAGGATAAGTAACCAGAGCTACTCCTTCCGGTTTATTCAAGGTTTCGTATAAAACAACCTGTGCACATTTCCAATGCTCGGCCACATTATTGAACAAGTTCCAGTCAGTACGTGAAGCACTGAATATAGCTTCTCCTTTTTCTATCAGATTTCCCGTTAAACCATGTTTCAGGATATAGCGGTCACCATCCATCTCACTGAAATACAAGTCCGGGAGCTCAAAATGGCTTCCCCAGGATGTATTCTTATCTACTTCTAAAGCAGAAGCCCGACGGTCGGTCAGTTTCACATCTTCCGGCAACCAGCCACAAAAAGCCTCACTCAGCCTATTGCCGGAGCTAAGGGCAAGTAACATCCCCCCTTTCTTCTGCCATTTCTTCAAAACAGCCTGAACTTTTTGCAGGTCTTCCACAGTGATTGTTTCGGCATCCATAATCCATAAATTGGCCTTTTGCGGCTTGTCAGTCAAGGTGATTCCTGCTTTGGTGATGAAGTCGGCTAATCCAGGTTGAGGTGTACCCACCAGATAAGCAACTCTATACACCGGTTGAGGCAGTTCAGGTTTTACCGGATGCTTCACTTCGTTATAAGGTGCCCATACTTCTCCTTTCAATGCCGCTTTCAAAGCATTGAACATAGGCAACGCCTTGTATAAAGGAAGTTGAGGGTCTAAACCCGGATTGAAAGTCGTGACGTAAGGTGGTATGCGTTCATACTGATAGCCCGGTTTTCCTTCTTCATAAGGCTTCCCGGCAAAAATGCCATCGGTAAGGTTCGGTAAGCGATTGAAATCATGATAACCTAAATTTATATGTTCCAATCCGAACCAGCAAACTTCCGATGGAGAATAATATGACAGATAAGGGAGCGCCATTTGTCTGACATTCTGATAAACATCTATTGCCAATGCTTCACTACGGCCTTCATAAGACAGAAAAGCTTTTTCACCTACAAAAGGATACAATTGAATAGGACGCCCGTAATAAGTAGCCCCCGACTCACCCACAACAAGAGGTTTATCCAAGTTGCGTGGTAAGTCTTCCAACTTGAGCCCATGCGCAAAATGCTTACTCCATACCGGCAGGCGTCCATCCATGTCACGGTCGCCATCCAGTGTAATAAAGTCACGAGTAGGATCAAGCTTCCTGGCACTCAAAGTCAAATCTACCAGTTTGTCATCCCAGACAGCAGCCACTTCTTTCTCCGGTTTATTTAATAAAGCAATGGCAAAAGTTTCATTTCCTGCACTCCATCCTATCACAGAAGGATGGTTACGATCACGGAGAATCAATCTCTCCAGATGTTCGTGCGAACACTGCCAGGTTAAATCTTCTTCAAAGTTCAACCGGATAGAGCTGCCGAACAAAGCTGTTTCATCCAGCACCATCAACCCCATTTCATCAGCCAGGTCATAGTACACTCGCGGCCAAGGTTGTGCATGCGGGCGGACTGCATTTCCACCAAAATCTTTTATCATCTGATACCACGCATATACAAAACGCCGGGAACAGATGTAAGCGCTAAACGGATGCTGAATATCTCCGAAGCATTGTATCTTCTTACCGTTCAGTTGAAATTCATCACCGACTATCTTGAACTGCCGCCAGCCAAAACGGGTGGCCTTGCAGTCATATGTTTGCCTCTTATCATTTACATTCAGTAGTAAGGTATATAAATCGGGAGTATCAGGAGTCCAATATTTCAATGCATCATTCACCTGGTGGCGAATTGTAACCGTTTGACTCTCTCCTGCCCGAAGGGTTATTGATTCGGAAGGTATCGTAAGGGCGGTTTCCCCCAGGCTCCAACTGATTTCAGGAGCAGTCAATACATCTTTACCGGCATGGTTGATCCATTCCTTCACTACTCCACCTAAAGTAATCTTTTTGTTCTTTGAAGTAAGGTTAGTCATTGCTACTTCCAGCACCAACTCATTCTTGTCGACCCAAGGCTGCACAAACACATCTGTGATCCTCACCTCCGGCACTCCAAGCAGGTACACATCTTGCCAGATACCAATCAGATCATCTGTATTGGACCCCGTAGGATAAGTCGCCCCCATCTTCTTGTATACAGGATGCGACTTATCAAACAATTTGGTGTGGCGAACACCCACCAACAATTCATTCTCTGCATCACGGTTAATATAGTCGGAAATATCCATGTCGAAAGGAAGATGAGAGTCAAAATTATGACCCACTTCCCGACCATTAACTAAAACAATGCAATCTCCGGCAACGGCTTCAAAATGAAGTAAAACACGTTTCTGTGCCCATCCTTCCGGGATACGGAAGCTCTTCCGCAACCATCCCATGCGGGTATATTTCCAATGTTCCGGATAAGTTGGAAAATAAACAGAGCCCGGAGCATACGGGTTTTGTGTGCCAGCACCCACATTGCTACCTCTCCCCCAATCATTCACGTTGATGGCAGAAGGTATTTTTATCTTTACCTTTTCCCATTTACCCGGCTGTGGTGCTGACAGTTCAGGGGCAATTCCCGAGCCGCTTTTCCAAGAAGAAGGAACAGGAATACATTGCAGTTCCCAAAGTCCGTTCAGGCAGACTTCATCACGAAAAGGTTTCTCTTGTGCAGTGACCAGTCCCTCAGCCGGTGAGAAATCACGTGGAAACACTACTGTCTGAGATTTAAGACCGGTTATCCCCCAAAAAGAGAGAACAATTCCCAACAAACAGTACTTAAAGAAAATACTATTATTCATAACTGTTATGTTTTAAAAATTAATGATGGCAAAATAAGCCTCAAGTACTTA
>CAMTFK010000086.1 GCA_947071285.1 uncultured Bacteroides sp.
TTGCATTTTCCTCATCAGTATTGTAAGGGCTCCAATGATTATTAACAAGGACCTCAGGAACCTGCCCCCATCCCCACTCAAGTGGACGAACCATTATATCACTAACATATTTCAGCCAGTGCCCAACACCCTGCAAAGAAAGATTAAAGTCAAACCCCTTATAATTTGCCCAGAAAGAAGCACCAAACTGCAACTCAGGAAGTGAGTTTCCACAATATACACGATCTTTATCTGCTGTTATTTTACCATCACCGTCAATATCCTCAAATTGAATACAACCGGCAACTTCATTACCTTGTACTGCAACCTTCTTACCATTAGCATCATAAAGGGCTTCATCATTCAAGAATATCCCTTTATTCTTATAAAGATACCATTCTTGATAGTGCGATCCTTCCTCTGTAATATAGTTACCTGAAAATTTACGAAGATTGCCCAAATACCCCATCTTTGACCGATAATCAGAAAGATTGAAACTTGCTCCATAATTAAAATCATTAATATGGTCATTCCATGCAAGTGTTACCTCCCATCCCTTTGTACTCATTTTACCGGCATTTTGTTCTGGTGCATTATATCCTGTATAGTTAGGGAAATTCATAACTAACAACATATCCTTTGTTTTTTTATAGTACCAGTCTCCATTAAAACGCAAACGGTTATTAAAGAAATTGGCATCCACCCCTATACCATAAGTTGTTGTCGTTTCCCAAGTAATATTCTCAAACGCATAAGTTGATTGAAAAGCTATTTGAGTAGGATCCGCAATACCTGTAGTTTTATTTGAAAGATAACCATTACTAAATTCCATAGACGCCTGATATGGAAATTCCGAACCTATACGCTCATTTCCCAATTGACCTATCGATGCACGAAGTTTTAAGAAGTTAAGCACTTTATTATCCTTTAGCCAAGGCTCCTCTGTAACAACCCATCCTGCCGACGCTGATGGAAAAGTTCCCCATCGATGCCCCTTTGCAAAACGCGAAGAACCATCAGAGCGTACATTAACCTGAAGTAAATAACGATTTGCATAAGAATACATCAAACGACCGAAGTATGAACGATAAGCATTATGCCCAGCACTACCATTATTGTATTGTTGATCTTCAGGGCCAAGATTCAAATAAGGATATGATGATAATACGTAATTATTACGCCATGCACCTTCATTTTCCCAGTTAAAAGCGTAATCTTCATACCCGACCATCAAATTGAGCGCATGTTGACCAAATACCTTGTTATAATTAGCATATAGCTGAAAAGTCAAGCTATTATTATCATTACGATCTTCACGCAAATTTGTCGTAGATGAATTAGGATAAATATTGCCTTCCATATCATACAGGTCGAACTTTGTATCCCAATCCTTACTCTTATAAAGATAATAAGTAGGCGCGGCAACAGCAGAAATTGTCAAACCTTCAAACGGAGTAAGGTCAATACCTATTTTACCAGAGAACCCAAACCCACGTGTTTTCTGTTTCCCGGCTAATGTCAATAGTGCATAAGGATTTTCACCATCGCGGCCTTGAGATATCAACCCATTTGACCAAAAGTCCGTCGTAAGTGGGTGAGAATGATGCGTATAATAAATTGGACTGTTTGGATACTCACGATCTGTAAGTCTCACATTTAAGTCTACTTTTGCATGAATCCAATTGTTGATTTTAAAATCATTGTTTAGTCTTGCATAAATACGTTCATACTCTTTTCCCGGAATAATAGAGTTACCCTTATAATAGTTCAAGCTGAAATTAGTTAGCAATTTATCCGTTCCACCCGACAGAGTAAAAGAATGGCGCTGATGGTTACTCTGGTCTTTTAGTAAAACATCCTGCCAATCAGTTATTGGATATCGATCAGGATCTATTGCATGATTAGCTTCATATGAATCAATGAAGTCTTGCGAATACACACCATATAGATCATCTCCACCATCATTATAAGTCAATTCATTTTTAAATATCATCCAATCTCTTGCACGGGCATATTTGGGCATTGCCGTAGGCATATCTATGCCATATTCATAGTTATAACTCATTTTGAGCTGATTATTCTTGGCCCTTTTTGTAGAAACAAGAATAACACCAGCTGCAGCACGTGAACCATAGATGGATGCAGAAGCCGCATCTTTCAACACTTGTATATCTTGTACTTCCGACGGATCTACATCATCAAGTGTACCAGGAACTTCATCAATAATAATCAATGGGCTACTATCAGACATGGTAGTCACACCATGAATAAGGATTTCTGATGAGGAGGACGGGTCACCTGTTGTCCGCATTACCTGTACACCAGCCATTTGTCCTTGTAACTGCGCTGAAAGGTTAGGATTAGTCTGTTTATTCAGACGATCACCATTTAGTGAAGAAACCGATCCAGTCAAGTCTGACTTACGAGCAGTTCCATAGCCTATGACAACCACTTCATCGAGCAATTCGGAATCCTCCCGCAAAAGCACTTGCACAGTTTTCAAACTTCTCAATATTATTTCCTGTGGAATATATCCAATATAGCTGAATTGAAGTACATCATTTACATTTGCAGGCAATGAAAAGTTACCATTTGCATCAGTAACCGTACCTTCTGTTGAACCTTTTATAATTATAGTAACACCAATAAGCGGTTCTCCCTTTTCGTCAGTAACTGTCCCAGATATACGCTGCTGCTGTTGCAAAGTCGTTGTTTCTTTGCGGGTTAGAACAATATGATTTCCCTCCATCTTATAAGTTATGGATGAACCTGACAATAATACAAGAAGTACTTCAGAGACGGACTTATTATTTACACGGATACTTTTGCGTGATGTTACATCCACATCATCCTTATAGATAAACAGATAATCTGTCTGAGACTCTATCTCATTCAGTATGGATTCAAGTTGCACATTGGTTCGATTGATTGTCACCCGTGCATTCTGTGAATGACTATTCTTCGCCATCAGGCTAAAAACACAGAAGAACAAAAAGAATATTGATATTCTCATAATTCTGAATAATAATGTTATTTGCGGATTTTTAGGGCAATAAATATCCGACAAAGGAATGTTTTTCATATCTTTGTAAATGAGTTATTAATATGATTTGTAAATCGAATTGTGTTAATCAGGGCCGATGGATGGGGCAAACATCTATCGGCTTTTTGTTTTTCATCAGTATTGTTCCATAGGCTAATCTTCTTTTTTTTAACTGGTTTATACTACGTTTATTTTATATAAATGACGTCATTATCTTTATCTCTCTGGTAAGTGAAAGATACATCTTTCTGTAAAACACGTAATGCATAGTCCAATCCGTCGGATATACGGAACTTTCCGGTCAGTGCTACACCTCCTATACTCTTCTTATCCACCTGGATTTTCAGGTCATAATATCTTTCCAGATCTTCCATGATCCGAGTGAACGGTTTGCTCTTAAAGCAATACAGACCTTCTTTCCAACGATATACGTTGTAGTCGTCAATTTTGCTCACTACCAGTTTGCCATCTCTCAGGGTTGTTTTATAATGAGGCAGAAGCACCACAGACGTCTTTTCATTATCGGGCGACTTCACCCTGACTTTTCCCTGCATCAGCGAAGCTTCGAAGATATTCCTCTTTGAATAGGCCTCTACGTTGAACTTGGTTCCCAACACCTCCACATCCATGGCATGTGTGCGCACAATGAACGGGCACTCCGCATTGTGCGCCACTTCAAAGTAAGCCTCTCCGTCCAGTATCACTTCGCGTTTGCCTTTCATGAAGGAAACGGGATACTGCATCCGGGTTCCGGCGTTCAGCCAAACGTTTGAACCATCGGGTAAATCGAGGTTCACACGTTGGCCTGCCGGCACGGTAATGGTTTGCATGGCTACACTCACATCGTCCGTATCTCTTCCTATTGAAAACAATGCAGCCGTTATGCCTACCGTTATCACGACAACAGAAGCTATTTTCAGGAATTCCCTGATGAAATAGTTCTTTCTCTTATTCAGCGTGGTTCGCCTGTCCTCAGGTTTCACGTGTCCGGCCAGAATCATGGCATTGAAGAGCTTCCGCTCACGGCGCAACAGTTGGCTGTTCGCCTCCGAGGCCTCAGCCCATTCTTTCACCGATTTCATCTCCTCTACGGAAACGTCTCCTTCGAAAAAGCGATATAATAAGTCTTTATCCATAAATACTCTATTGGTGTATCTACAGTAATAGCGAACCACGGAGGAGAATCCCCAGTGGAAAAACAAACTTTTTTTAATTAAGATAGAAAAAGAGCAGGGAGACGGGCAGATAATCCTGCAAAGCCAGGCGTAATGCTTTGGTTGACTTGGAGATATGGAATTCTACACCTTTAGGCGTTATGTCCAGCAGGGAGGCAATTTCTTTATGGGACTTGTTCTCATAACGGCTCATGACGAAGATACGCCTGGTTTGTTCGGGCAGGCTGGCGAGGGTTTTGTCCACAATCTCCTGTATTTCCGCCGTAAAGATTTCATAGGGTTCAAAGTCTTCCAAGGTAACGATTCTGCCGGATAATTCCCAGGCATATATCCGGGCTATCTCGTCCGAAGCGTCCTGCCGGATTTGCTGATGACGCAGGTGGTCGATGCATTTGTGCTTGATGGCGGTCAGCACGTAGGCGGGGATGTTGGTATCGGCAGGCAGGCGGTCTTTGTTCTCCCAGTAATACATCATGGAGTCGATAACCAGGTCTTCGGCAACAGCTTCATCGCGCACATACGTACAGGCAAAGTGGACGAAGCGTTGCTGATAGTCTATAAAAAACTTATTAAAAGCATTTAGATTAGTGGTCATTGGACTGTCAACAGTATTAAAAAAAGGTATGATGCCGCAAATGTACGCTTTTTCATGAATAAGAAAAGAAAAGCGGACTTAAAATGTAAAGTACACCCGGGAAATGAACCGTGCGGGGAAATGGGATGTCATTCTGACACTTTGCATTTCCGGTGCATCGAGAATGCTTTCTTTACGTCCGGAGGGCGATGCTATGGGAAAGACGGGAATAAAAAACGGTATTCGGCTTATAGATAAGCAGATATAGAAAAACGTATCACTCTATTAAATCAAAAGTATCCCTGTTTTCCTCCCAAACAGCCTCTTTGCATTCGGAAAGCCTGCGGAATCCGTTCGTAAAGCTTACCCCGTCTGTTCGTAAAGCTTAGGTTATCCGATGGTAAAGCTTACGTTATCCGTCCGGAAGGGCTACACTATCTGCCCCAAACCCGTGGTTATTGCATAAACGACGGATAAGGATTGATTACAGCACGCATATTCCGCATTTTTATGCACTGTTTCCTGCGGCAAGATTCTATTTTGAGCTTTCCGACAACTACGGATGTAAGTAAACCGGGCACTTTGATGACATATTGCATCAGTGCCCGGTCCTTTTCTATCAATTAGCCTTTACTCTCAGAATGGTATAAGAGAATGGCGGGAACGTATAACTAAAGCTCTTTCCAAAGCCTTTGAACTCGCTTTCCTGCGGATAAATCTTCTTGGGCTCTTCAAAAGAGTTCTCGTCCATATCGCTGGCGGCAGAAAGGGAGATGACTTTACCCGTTTTCTCCACTTGGTTCACCCCGTCCAGCTTCACGCTCAGCGGATAGGCCACAGCCTCAGCGTTCACCACTTTCACAATCAGTTCGCCCGTGGCTTCATCGTAGCCCGAAGAGAAGAACTGGAGCGGAGTCGTTTCGGGCGCATAAGACACTATCAACTTGCCATCCATGTAGAGTTCACTCTTCTGCGAAGTAACCACGAGTTTCACGTCGTACCACCGGTCGTTTTCGAGACTCTGGGATACACGCTCGCTGACCACACCTCCCGTACGGCCATCCGAAACGCTTTCCACAGCTGTAGTCTGGTTGTTCCAGCCGGCAACGTTGTATACGTAACCCTGCTTTGCGCCCTGCGACAAACCGAAGTAGAGGAAGAAACCTTCGTCGCCACCCACTTTGCGAACTTTGCACTCCAGCGTGAAGTGGTTGCTACTGAAGCCGTCCACGATATAGCGGCTCGGCGTTTCCGAAGAAGTCTGGCTCAGTACGCCGTCTTTCAGCGTCCATGTGCCTTTCTGGTCTGTGGCGTTGTTCAAATCCAGGTTGGCGGCTGTACCGTCTTCCCCGGTCACTTTCACATCCTTAAATTCTACCTGCGTGTTCCAGGAACCGAAGCCTAAGTTGCCGGCACTGTATTCGAGGGAACGGGGTGTGCTCATCGTGATATTGCTCTTTACGTTGTACGTCGGACGGTTTTCGGCCGCCATCTGTTGCACATAGTAAGAGCTGCGTCCCAACACTTGGTCCGTATCCAGCCAGATAAGATTAACAGCCCAGGAGCGGTCGTTGCGGTTCTCCAGAAGCGGGGCGTAGGAAGCCATCTTCACCAAGTCGCCGTTGCGCTCCATACCGGAGATGAAAGCAGCTTCGGAGAGGGCAGCGCGCATGTTTCCGCCGCCCACGTTGGCGTTACAGGCATATTCGCCTACATACGCATCGTATTTGCCACGCGGATGATTGTCGAAAATCGTCGTGTTCTGGAAGAAGAATTCGGGGTTGACGTACCAGTGCGGGTCAATCATGTCCGTCTTTTCAATCTTGCCTGTTCCGCCCAGACCGTGATTGGAGATGAGAATCAGCTCGGGATATTTGGCTTTAATCGCCTTATAGAAGATATCGAAGCGTTTGTCGTACTCGTCGCCCCAGTTCTCATTACCGATTTCCACATATTTCAGAGGGAAAGCGTCCGGATGACCCTGTTCGGCGCGCTTGGCACCCCATTCGGTGGTGACGTCGCCGATGGCATACTCTATGGCATCCATGCAGTCGTCCAGGTAATAAGCTATCTTGTCTTCGGGTGAAGCGTCGCCCATGCGGTACTGGCAACCCAGTCCGACGTTGCAGACAAACATGGCATCGGCATTAATATCTTCGCAGAACTGCAACATCTCATGGTAACCGAAGCCATACGAGCAACGGTAGCCCCAAGTGCTGTACTCTCCCGAACGTGCAGCCGGGTCGCCCAACGTCTTTTTCCACTCAAAGCGGTTCGCCAGTGAGATGCCCTCCACCACACAGCCACCGGGCCAGCGGACGAAAGCAGGATGCAGGCCTTGCAGCATTTCGGCTACGTCGGTACGCAAGCCGTTCGGGCGGTCGCGGAAAGTCTTTTCCGGGAAGAGGGATACATAGTCCAGGCTGACCGTGCCCGTACCGTCAAATTCCAGCGCCAGCTTTCCCTTTGCGGCGGTTGCCGAAGGGCTCAGCATTTGTTGGGCGTCGCCCCAGACATTGCTTCCGGTCACTTCAACGGGAGCCGAAGCCAGCACTTCGTCTTTATCGGAGAGCAGAAGGGCGGTTATCTTACCTTTATAATCAACAGAAGGGCGGAGAATGGTGCGCAGGCGGTAAGAGTCGCCTTTCACCAGATTCATCCCCCAATATCCCTCGTTTATCAGTCGGACGGGGGTGGAAGCATCCTTAATGGTTACTTTCAGATTGTTTGGGGCGGAGGAGAACTTCGGGTTCTCTTTTGTCAGTTTCATCCCGGCAGCCGAGGCGTCTTTGGCTTGCAGGGTCCATCCCGGCACGGGTTCGGTGGTCCAGCGGAAACTGCCGTGGCTTACTTTGCCCGTCAGGTGGTTGCAAACTTCCTTCGGATGGAGTACATCCCCTTCGGCATAGTAGCCTTCAGGCATTTCGAGTTCTTCAAAACTGCGGTTCTTCACCAGTTCGGCATACAAGCCGCCATCACCAGCGTGGTTGATTTCTTCGAAGAAGATGCCATACATGGAGGGCGCCACTTCGGCACCTTTCTCCTGCAGGTTGATTACGAGTTCTTCTTCCGGCGTAACGCCGCCGCATGAGCTCATCAACAATGCGGCTGCCGCAAGGCATAAAAGATTTTGTTTCATAAAGTTGTTTGTTTGGTATTAGATATATCTGTTCAATTGCAAAGATAGGGAATGAGAGACAAAAAGATGGGATAGTATTTTGCCAAAAGATGCCGTTTTTAAGTCAAAACCAAAAAATCAATAACAAAAAGGGATAGTTCTTCTTTCTCTCCTCTGACGAGAAAGAAGCGCTATCCCTCCTATTAGATTTCCAAGTCAGTTATTTATTCCAGACCGTAGACGTAAACTTCACTCAAAGAACAATAGCCGTCTCTGAAACTTTCCGTCATCTTTATCTTGACATAGCGCCCCTTTGTCGGAGTAACGGCGAAAGTCTGGGCTTCAAGTATCTTCTGCATACTGAAGGTTCCCACCTTTGTCCAGTTTACCATTATTGTCACTACAATATTTATGGACTCTTTAACTAACAGTTGATCCAATTTATATTTTGATTTACTGCAGACGCCTAGTAAACCCAACCTCCTGTCAACAAGGTTGCTCGTATCTTCATAACATGTTATTTTTTTAGAGATCGATTAATATCCGAATGCCAAGCAATCTGATGAAACGATACATGTAATCTAAAGGAACATTATATACAATTATAGAAGGCTATACCCAACAAATCCCCCCTACATAAACATCAGAAAAATGGAAATTTATCGCAGATTGTAATATATATACATGCGGCCGATTCCTATTTCACACCTTCAGCAAACAGTATATATTAAGTAGACCAGATGTTTTGATGCCTTTTTTCCTCAACATCCGATTTATCTCTATCAATTCGCTTTCACTCTTCCATATTTTTCGATCAGTTTCATTCCGACAGCCTAAACTCTCCTATTTGCAGGGATATATATAGCTTCACATATATCATTTTATCACAACTACAAAGCCACCACGTGGTAAACACTCTACCTCCAAATCAGTTTGCCTACCCGATAAAGGAAGATTTTCTTCAACAGCAAAGTGCCTATCATCAGTGCCGTCTTTAAACAAAGATACTTGCTTTCCACTTACTGGAATAGCCACCAGAGGTGCACGGAGCGTCCTCGGTTCATTGGTGCCATTGATGCCCGCAATATACCATACATCGCCTTTACGCCGTGCCATGACAACTTCTACTCCGGGATAGCCGGCCAAGAGTTTCGTATCATCCCAGGCAGTGGGTAACTCAGACAAAAGATGTTTTACTGCTTCAGGCAAGTTATCATACACCGAAGGCCTGTCGGGCATGTGCTGCAAAGCTGATTCGAAAATCACGGGTAATGCAAGCTCATGACCATATGAAGTGATATGCGGATGCTGCGAATCGGAAAAAGTTCCCGGAGTGTAATCCATCGGTCCTACAACGTTTCTCGTGAAAGGTAACGTAGCATTATGTGCAGCCGCCTGGTCGGTCAGTATCGGATTATTATTATACCATTCGGCACCGTACACTCCCTCTACCGACATCATATGAGGATATGTACGTTGCCATCCACGAGGGATGGAGGCACCATGAAGGTTAATCATCAGCTTATACTTCACCGCATCTTCAAGCAAATCCATATAATAGTTCATAGTAGTAACACTATCACCCGTAAAAAAGTCTACTTTAATACCGGCAACTCCCATATCACTCAACCATTTATATTCCTTCTCCCGATCCTCTTTCTTATTCAACCGGTACAAAGGTCCGGGACCAAGCCAGCTTGTACTTGAATTGTACCATAACAACGGCTTAATGCCCTGTTCCAAAGCATACTTCACTGCGTCCTGAAGATTACCTCCATTCTCCATTTCATCCCATTCCCAATCAATCAGATCGTAAGGCCACTTCATACGTGCAGCCAAATCGATGTACTCTTTCACTCTTTGATAATCCTTGGAACCGTGATTGTGCGCCCAGTATATCCACGATACCATACCGGGATTTATCCATTCCGTATCCTTCACTTTAGAAGGGTCGGAGACATCGGTCACCAATGTAGATTCTACCACATCGGACAAGTCTCCTATGATAAGTAGCCGCCAGGGAGATTCCCACAAGCCATCACCAACTGGCTGTTTGTCAGCCAAGCGCACCCGATAACTGTCACGATGATTGCCATTATACAGGAGAGAACCGCAATGCCCTCGCCTGATATTTGCTTCCGTTATCAGCATGAACACTGAGTCCTGTGGTTCAACAAGTGCTGGATATCCCCAAAGGTCAACTTCCGGATGTCCGGCAAGTTTTCCATCTGTTGACAACGGAAAGAATCTCTCGTAAGTCGAATCATACTGCTGTATCCACCTTTTGGCTCCTTCCGGAACAGTATATGTGGTATACTCATTGATGATATGTTCTGCACCAGAAGCAGCATTTATCCCATATTTAAAGGCAATCCCATCATTATACACTCTGAAAGTAACATTCAACGGCTGTCTTTCTTCATTTTCAAAAGAATAGACCCTTTCGGAAGCTTCGTTTGCACAATGGGTGCGTTTTCCCGTTATCATTCTGTATTCATCAGTCACACGCTTTACGGCGGAAACGGATTTCAATTTCAGATTTCCGGCTAATTTCTGTACATCTGTTTCCAACCCTAGTTTTGACTGGGAAAGAATACGTCCATCCTTATAATTCACTGAAAAAACAATCTCATCATAGCCATTTTTTTCTGCAAATTCCATTGTGACCTTCAAGTCCCCATTAGGAGAAACGACATCAAGCGTTTCCGTATGACACGAACTGACCATAACAGCAATCAGCATTACCCATGTTTTCTTTAATAAACTCATATTTTTTTCTTTTTGTTATATAATTCTCTGATTACAATATTATTAATTAGATCTACTATATTCCGAGCATTTCTCCATCCGGTTGGTTCGTTACTGCCTCATCAAGCAAATTAAAATGTATATAAAGTAGCGATATCAGACAGATCTCGTTATCGGAGGCGGTTAAAAGTGATTATAACACACCTCCAATCTAACCGTCCGAGTATTATTACTTATCTTCTATTCCAAACCATAAACATATACCTCAGATAAAGAACAATAGCCGTATCTGTAACTGCTTTCTATCCTAATCTTTATGTAGCGGCCTTTTGACGGTTTTATCCCGAATAACTGAACATCAGTAATCTCTTCCATGGAGAAAGACCCGATCTCTGTCCAGTTTACCTTATCGGAACTTACATAATACTTGCAAAGTCCTGTATCAGTATATCCGTTTCCTCTTTGTACCATAGCCAGCTGAGTAAAGGTATAGTCTTTCTGAGCATCAATAATCAGCTCATACGGAGGTTTATCCTCTCCATTTTGCCACTTCGAATGCCAGTATGTGGAAAGATCATCATCCAATACACACCCGGCCTTTCCATTCACTGCACCTTCGCCGGATAATTCTTCAGAAGTAGCTTCTGCAATCCAGCCCGTACGTTCCAATTTATGTCCCATTATGCGAAAGACCAAAAGATATAGAGCCTTCTCATCTGAGACCTCAAACTGAGAAATCCCTGTAATTCTTACAGGCAACATATAATCGCCTGGCTCTAAGTCCTCTCCTTTTATTGCAACTTCCAATTCAGTAGTAGTAACGCCTTTGATGAGTCTTATTGCTTCTGGCACTGTATGAGTTCCTTCAGGCAAAGTTTTGAAAAAAGTTCCATTGTTTAGATTGTATTCTGCAACATAGTCCTCATCTACTGCAAACAAACATTCCAAATCCCATTTATTATCTACATCAAGACCAAACTTTATTTTTTCAACAAATGTTGATACAGAACCATACTCTTTCTGATCCAGTTCTGAAGACGAATTTGTAAATCCAATTGCAGGTGAAACTACAGCCTCCAACCGCAAAAATAATTCATTTCTATCAGCATTGACGGAATCAGTTTCACTGTTTACTTGCAGGGGCAATACCCATACAGCTTCCGGAACATTCTCCATCATAGCTTTCACATTCTGAGGCTTCAGAGAAATATTAACCAATTTATAACGGTCAGCAGGTGAGAAGTCCAGACGTGTAACATCCAGTGAATAACAACTCGCATCTATTAACTGATAGTTTATTCCTTCCGGTTTACTATATTCCTTATCAAGTTCTGCTTGTGTCATCACATTGACAGTAACACTGGCTGTTTGATCGGGGTCACTTCCTGATTTGATAACTGAAAACGTATATTTATTATCATCCTCCGTATCATACAAAGTCAAGGATTGTTTACCACTGTTATTCACATACAATATTTTATGATACACTTCAGGTACTAACTTATCCAAGTCATATTTTGAATCACTGCAGGCGCCTAACACAACCAGACTACCTGTCAATAAGATTGTTTTTAGTTTCATAAAGCATTATTTTTAGTTAATTAATAACCTGGTGCTTGCACCAACTGGGGATTACTATAGAGCTCATCCATACCTTCCCTTGACCAAACCGGAAGCAGATACAACTTATCATCCCATTTGAAAGGCTGGTCAATCAATGTCGGTTTATTGAAATCTTCAAAACTGGGATTGACTCTAAAACCATTCAAGCCATAACGCGTCCCAGCCCTAAGCATCTCTGGAGCGGTTGTCCAACGACGCAAATCATAGTAACGATGCCCTTCTTCGAAAAGCTCTACAAAGCGCTCGTTACGTACCCAATCCGTCAAAGACATACTGCTGGTCAGATCATTCTCCGTCAAATCATTGATTCCAGCACGATGACGGACTGCATTCAAATTAATAAGAGCCTCTGTTGTGTTACCCAACGCTGCATGACACTCTGCTAAATTCAAATAAAGCTCAGCCATACGGATAATTGGCCGTCTAGAAGCAGTGTGCGTTTGAGTTCCATCTACTCCAAAATAGATATTCGGATCTATGAACTTCTTGGAAAGATAACCTGTTCCTACGCAATTACGCGGACTTCCTGTATTGAACCCATTCGTGTTTGTATTCTTGAAATTTATCCACAAAGAGCCGCCGTTATTAATTTTTGGAGCATATTGGCAGCCATCAAATACAATCCAGGCATAAAAGCGAGCTTCACGGTTAGCATGTAACTTAATAATATCATTCTTCACATCTTCTTGGTCTAAATTATCCGTAGCCAATGAAGGACTTTCCGTCCCTTCATAGAAACGGGTATACCACTCTGATTCCGGACAGAAATCTGCATCCTGACTTGGCAGTTTACCATTCTCTGTATAAAAATGCTGTACAGAATATAATGTAGGTGCGACACTAGCCCAACCTCCCACATAAATACCATTACTCTTTTTCGTAACCTTATTGGGTAAACGTTCTTCAACTCCTTGCCCTTTATTATTTTCATCTTCTGAAATACGTTGTGCCCAAATAAGTTCTTTATTATTATCACCTTCATTAGCAGTTACCAGATATTGGAACATACGTACACGTTCTTTAAATAAACGGTTCTCTTCTGTATCCTCCTCTTTTCCCGGAATAAAAGGTAAACCCAAATCATCACGCTCAGCCTTTTTATTTGCTGTTTCTATGTCAAATAACTGATATCCAGCCTCTTTAGCAGCAGTTAATGCCTCCTGACAAGCAGTCAAGGCACGTGTCCATTTCTCACGGTTATAACTCATGTTCACCAGTTCATTCCCATATCCTGGGGTCTCACATTCTTCATTCTTCCACTCCGGATGAGGGAATGAACCATTCCATAGGGGAGAAGATGCATATAATAACACACGAGCTTTCAAGGCCTTAGCCATTGTAGAAGTGGCACGTCCCAAATAATTAGTAGATCGTGTAGCAGGAAGTACATTAGCGGCCTGTTCCAACTTGCCCACTATATAATCAACGCAATAATCAAAATGTGAACGTCCGGGAATTTCTGTATTCGCAATATTAGGGTCCACTTTAGCAGGGATAATAGGACAAGGCCCGAAAGCTTCCAAAACCCGGAAGTGGTAATAAGCTTCCAAAAAATAACATTCAGCTTTGTATTCCTCCTTATCCTCCAGTGTTACTCCCGTAGGCTGAAGTTCATCAATCAAGCTTAGAAAATGATGAATGTATCCAATATAATTATAACTGGGAGTCCAGATATTTGCATCATCGCCTCCCCAACCATTGTAATAAGAGGGTGAAATAACTCCCCAAGCCACTTGCTGCTGATAGTTTGAGAACTGAGGAGGAGCAGCTGTCTCATCCACAGATCTCTCAAAAGCATTATAACCATAGACCGTAGAGCGTGGAACTGCACCATAGCAACTATACAAGAACTTCAACGTAGCCTCTTGGTCCTTCATCGTATCCTTAAAGTCAGGCTGTGCCGGTGGAATTACATCCAGATAGTCACATGATACCAGACAACAGGAAGCTATTAGAACCTGTGTCATTCTGGTTATTTTAGATATAAGTTTCATATTTCAATAATGTATTAAAAGATTTCTATTTAAAATGTGAATTGAACACCTAAATTAAAAGTGCGTTGTAAAGGATAAGCATTCCAAGCAAGTTCAGGATCCCATAACTTGAATGGACTAAATACCGCCAAGTTGTCTCCACTAAAATAAATACGGCAGTATGGCAAACGGTAACCAATTTCCAATGTCTTAAAACGAAGGAAGTTTCCGTTACGCAACCAATACGAACTATTTTGAAGATTGTTTGTAACATCCGATTTATTAATACCTAAACGAGGAAACCCAGCATTGGAATTAGGATTGTCTACCGACCAATGATCATCAGCAATCCATTGCATCAAATTTCTTTCCACAGTTTCATCTTCTGTTCCATCACCGCCATTAGCAAGAAATGGAGCGATTCCACTATTAATAGTGATTTTACGTTTAGCTGATCCATTAAAGAAAACGCCAAAATCAAAGTTCTTATAAATTACATTTAAACCAAAACCGTACTGTATACGAGGGATATGATTATAAGGAGATAGTAACACCTGATCTTCAGTGGTTATCTTACCATCGCCATTTATATCACGATACTTGATATCACCCGGCATGATATTGGTACCCAACTGTGACTGATCCGCCCAATTAGCGATTTCTTCTTCGCTAGTGAATAACCCTTCGGCTACATAGCCGGTAAAGGTATTCAGGGGTTTACCCGTTTTAGTCTGCCATACATACGGATAATTCGGTTCATCTACATATTTATATTCATTCTGGTTATATGTAAAATTACCCCGGAAATCTACCATTAAGTCTTTTGCAATCTGCTTCGACCAGTTTACGCTTAATTCAACACCATGATTTTCTACCTTTCCTATATTGCTCCAAGGTAATGATCCCCAATATCCCAACATATTCGGCCAGGAAGCACGCGCCATCAAAATCCGGTCACGAATATCATGGAAATATTCGAATGTAACGTTCAACTGATTGAACAAAGACAAATCAACTCCCAAATTGAATTTCTTCACATGTTCCCATCCTGCATCCTGTATAGCCAAGATATCGAATGCCGGTCCACTCTTAGAAGTTTCATTTGTAGGAAGCCCTGTCCAGAAATAAGGTCCCCACCCCATGGTAACTTCATTTTGGTATAAGAAATGGGGAGCTCGTCCGTCAAATGAATCACTACCGACCAAGCCGTAGGATGCTCTCAGCTTAAAATGATTAATATACTTAGATATGGGTTCCCAAAACTTCTCAGAGCTTACAACCCAGCCGACAGAGGCTGCTGGAAAAAACTCAAAACGAGTACCGGATGCCAAACGTTCAGAACCATTATAACCGAAGTTAAACTCAAACAAATAACGATTAGCATAGTCATACGTAAAACGTCCGGAATATCCCTGATTACGGTTTGGCAATACCCCATTACGATATTCACGCATCATATACATCGCCATAGCCGTCAGATTATGATCAGCAAAACTGCGTTTCCAATCTAAACGTGCATCAAAATAAAATGTCTGATCAGAATTACGAGTAATGTCAGACTGACTCAGATATTGATCACCGGTACGTAATAATTGCATTTCATAATCATTCGTATCTGAATTCCAAGAACCTTCTTTTACTTTATAAAAGTAAGATGTGATAGAACGATTATAAGAGGATTCCGACCAGTTTTTAAAATTGACCAAAGCTTTCGCTGTTAATCCCTTAGTAATAAAGTTCAAATCTTGATTCAAGCTCAGCGAAGTATTCAAAGTATTGAAGTTAACCTCTTTGTATGAGCTCATCATATATTCATACGGGTTTTGTCCAAATTTACCGGGCTTTACTTCAGTGTTACCAAAACGGATAAATCCATCATCCTCTCCCTGTTGCGGAAAATATGCAGGAAAAGCAACTGGATTAGCACGCATAACAGACTTGTACAGATCTGAAGTTGAGTAGTTGGGACCTTTCAGATTACCTATTTGGGCCATCATTCGTAAATCTACAGTCGTAGTACTAGTTAATTTATAGGAAATATTATTCTGAAAATTATATTGCCAGTTATTTATATTATTGTTATAATAGTACTTTGGTGCATCAAGCAACCCGGCATCATGATTAGCTTGTAAACTCATATAATAAGTTACACGCGAACCGCCACCCTGCACATTTACATTAGCACGTTGGTTAAAGTTACCTTTTTTGAAAATTAAGTCGAACCAGTCCACATCGGGATATACATAGGGATTAACACCTAATTCAGTATTCAGAATTTGCTCCTCACTATACTTGGGAGATGCAATCGGAGCCAGACTTCTTGCTTGCGCAGCTTCATTATAATTCCTCATAAAGGTAGCACCATCTGCAAACTGTGTCACTTTCGTTGGCTTAAAATAAGATACTTCCAACGAAGCATTCACAGTAGCTTTCGTATTCTCCTGTCCACTCTTTGTGGTTACCAACATAACGCCGTTTGCACCACGATTACCATAAATGGCAGTTGCCGAGGCATCTTTTAATAAAGAAAAACTTTCTATGGATTCTGCAGGAATACGATTCAAATCAGAAGACGAGATTTCAATTCCGTCCAACAGAATCAACGGAGTGGCAACCCCGCCAAAAGTATTAATACCACGAATATAGAATTCAGAGGTAGAACCCGGCTCGCCACTATTTACCATAGATACAACTCCGGAGAGCTTTCCGGCAAAAGAACTGGTAAGAGAAGAAGAAGGGGCTTTCAGTGTAGCTCCCTTCACCGTAGCAATAGAACCCGTTACTGAAACTTTTTTCTGTGTACCTTGTCCTACAATTACAACTTCATCCAACATTTCATTATCCGAATCCATTTTTACGGTAATCACACCAAGGTCACCTACTACCAAAGTCTGTGTCTTATAACCTATATAAGAGAATACCAACTCCGTCTTACTGGTTACATCAATCTGGAATTTACCATCAACATCTGTAATAGTACCGCCTTCTTCTCCATTCACCTTTACATTTACTCCAATCAGAGTTTCCTCGGTAGAGGCATCAATTACTGTTCCTACTAAAGTACGTTTCTGAGATGTTTTGCTTTGAGTGATTATTTGCACTGAAGAATTATCCGAATTTGCCATGACAGCAGACGGATAACTGCAAACAAAACCAGTGCAAAAGAGCAGACCGGTAATGAATCGCCGATTGTTTTTTAATAATACTGATTTCATCATCTTACTAGATTAAAGTTTAAATATTAAATTAAAGTCCTTAAATATATATTTTGATTATTACCTTATTCGTCTTCTATATATAAAACCTGTCTCTTATACACATCTGACGCTGCCGACGAAGAGGATAGTG
>CAMTFK010000087.1 GCA_947071285.1 uncultured Bacteroides sp.
CTCCTTGATGACGGAAATGGTTCCCGGTTCTGAACAGAAAGCAGCCAAACCAGCATGGTCACCGTCATTCATATACGTGAGGTCGAGCGAGATGACACCGCTGCACTTCGGACCTTCCGTGCGTTGTGTCAGTGTGTTGCGTGCTTCAAAGATGTCCTTCACTACCTTTCCGGTCTTCAGGCGGAGGTATCCCGGACGTTCGGTAAGTGTCCAGAGTGAATTATCCGGATTGTGGTTCCATTGCCAGGTCAGACCCAGTTTGGGAGACTTGTCAAAGTCATCGCTCACCACGAGTTCCGTCTTTTCATCATAACCTTGTACAGGTGTTTTCATTACCGGAGGCACTTTGCCGTTTTCATCGCCCAGTATCGGCCAACCATCCTCCCAACGGCAAGGCATCAATACCGGTACACGACCCACAGCCTCATGATCCTGAAACAACATAGCATACCATTCACCCTTCTCTGTGTCGATAAAACAACCTTGTGCCACACCGTGGTTGGCATATCCGAGGTCGTCCGAGAGAATTGTTTTCATGTCGTAAGGTCCCGCCACTTTATCAGAGCGGAAGCAAAGCTGCGTGCGTATGCCCCCTTCCGGCCACCAGATCAGGGTGAGGTAATACTTACCGTCGAATTTATAAAAGTGTGTGCCTTCCAGCAAACCTTTCGGCTCACCGGGGATGACTTCTACCTGTAAGCCGTCGGGATTGATGCCGGATAAATCGTCTTTAAACTCAATGATGCGGATGTGGCGTGCGCCATAAGCCAGGTAGATTTTCCCGTCGTCATCGAACAGCATAGAGGCATCGTGCAGGTATTCGTCGAGCACCAACTTCTGCTCCCACGTTCCTGCCGGGTCTTTTGCAGTATAGATATAAGACTTGTTGCCCGTGCCGAAGAATACATAGAAGAGACCGTCGTGATAACGCAAAGAAGCTGCCCACTGTCCGCGGCTATAGATGTTGCCGCCTTCCAGATCGTTGTAGGGGCTTTCTTTGATTTCATCGAACACGTAACTGATGATTTTCCAGTTCACCATATCCTTGGAGTGCATGATGGGGGCACCGGGAGACATGTGTGCAGTGGTGCTTATCATGTAGTAATCACTACCTACGCGTATCACGTCCACGTCCGGCACATCCGAGTAAATGACGGGGTTTGTGAAGGTTGTTTCTTCCTTGGCTGTCTTCTTGCCGGCGTTTGTGCAGCCGGCAAGGAGAAACAGAGTAAGGCAACCTATCCATAAAAATGCTTTATTCATAATCGTTTATAGATTTTCCGGGTTTATTATTTAACCACTGTACCCGATGGCTTTTTCAACCGTGTACTCTTAGGATAAGGCGTACCGAATACAGGATAATCGTCCGCTTTCCATTCTATCTTCTGGGTGCGTGGAGATCTTGTATCGCCCATACCCGGCGGGTCGGTCTGGGTGTCACGTGCATGATAAAGGATGTAATGCTCTTTACCATCGGGAGATTTGAAGAAGCTGTTGTGTCCCGTTCCGTATACGCCGTTCTCGGGAGACTGGCGGAATAGGGGTTGAGGCGATTTCTTCCAGGAAGCCGGGTCCAGCAAATCTGCATTGGTGTCTGCCGTCAGCATACCCAAAGCATAGTACGGAGTCCATACACCGCTTGCCGAATAAACAACGTGGATATACTTTCCTTTAGGACTTTTCAGAGGTTGAGGCCCTTCGTTTACAAATACTTTGTGCGGGGGATTCCAGCCATTGTCATTCTTGTAGCGTCTTTCCCATTCCAGTTCCGGCTTGGAAATCAGTACTCTTTCGGAACCAAGAGTCCATGGATTCTTCATTTCGGCGATGTAGATGCATTGGGTTTCTGTATCTACGCGGCGTGTCTGCCAGCCGGACCATACCATGTACAGCTTTCCCTTGTTCTCGAATACCGAACCATCAATGGCCCAGTTGTTATCCTTGTCGGTGCTGATGCGTCCTTTCATTACGAATTCACCTTCAAACGGGTCTTTATTCACATTCTCCAGTACGTACATTTGATGGTTATCCGAGTTGCCGTCATCTGCTGCATAATAGATGTACCATTTTCCGTCGATGTTATGGATTTCGGGTGCCCAAAGATTATGTTTGTTCGATGGGTCGGCAGGAATCCAGATGGTCTTCTTCTCCGCATTGCGGATGTTGGTCACGTCCTTCGTTTTCCAGAGGACGAGACTGTCGACCATGGTGTGCATGTAATAATAGCAACCATCGTGCCACAGTGCCCAGGGATCGGGACCATAATTGAGCAGCGGATTAGTGTATGTATCTGCCACATCTTCGGGGTTCTTGCTGAAGATGTTATGAATCAGTTTCGTGTCAAACTTAGGAGTGCGGTCATAGTAGTAGATACCGTTCTGTTCCTGTTCAACATCAGTCAACTGGGTGTAGCAATATCCCCATACCTGGTCTTTCAGTTCAAGAATACCATTCATCTGACCTTCCAGACGTTCCAGGAATTCTTTTTCTGTCTTTGGCGGTGTGCCGTATCCCCATGACTGTGTGCTGGAGTTGGTCTTATCTTGGTCTTTCACCCATTTGATGCCACCTACTTCATCTATCAGATAAGGCATTTTGCCATCATATACCGGGAAATCGTACATCTCATTTTGGCGCAAGCCGTTGAAACCGATATTGGTGGATGGAACTCCTATGGCATAGTTGGGAGCCTGGAAGAACTTGCCGTCCTTGTAGATGATGTCTTTCAGTTTGACAGGATCCTGCTCATAGTTGTGTACAGTCCATATGTCCGTTTTGATGTGGCAACCACCGCTGGCGTCGTTTACAGGACGGGTGGGGTCGAGTGATTTGGTCAGATTGTATAAATCCGTCGTGAAGCGGGGATATTGCACTCTATCCGGCCACCATTCTTCGTTCATCGGTGTCCAGATCAATAAAGAAGGGTGATTGCGGTCACGAAGCACCAGTTCCGACCATTCCATCAGGAAGTTGCGAGCCACTTCTATGCTGTTGGCATCCATCCCCCAGCTTGGAGCTTCGCCCCAGGTGATGTATCCCAGTTTGTCCGCCCAATAGTAGAAACGTTCTTCGAATGCTTTCTGATGCAGACGTGCACCATTGAAGCCGGCAGCCATCGATAGCTCGATGTCACGTTTCAGTGCTTCGTCGGTAGGAGCTGTCCAGATGCCATCGGGATAGAAGCCCTGATCCAGTACTAAGCGTTGATAGTAGGGTTTGTTATTCAGATAAATCTTATTTCCTTCGATGTGCACTTTGCGCATACCGATGTAAGAAGAAACCTCATCAATCACTTTTCCTGCCGGATCGATGACCTGATAAGTAATGTCATATAAGAAAGGAGACTCTGGCGACCAGAGTTTGGCTTTCTTCACCGGAAGCACAGCTACAGAGCTGTTCGTGCCTTTCACAGTGGTGGAAGCAACTGCCTTGCTGCCGTCTTTCAGTATTATTTTCAGTTTGTTGTTGCTGTCACTGTAGAAGGCGGGCCATACTATTAATTGCTCCTGATCCACGTCGGCAATAGCCTGTACGGACTTCAAGCCGGAAGGATTGACCGCTTCCATCCATACCGTCTGCCAGATACCTGTGGTGCGGGTGTAGTTACAACCATAGGAGCCGAATTGCAAACTTTGTTTTCCGGCACTCTGCATAGCCGAGCGCAGGTCGCTGGATGCACGCACCACCAGATGGTGTTTCTTTCCGGGAGTCACCAACTTCGTGATGTCGATGCTGAACGAGGAACTGCCACCAAAATGACGGCCTGCCAGGGTTCCGTCGATGTAGATTTCCGAATTGAAATAAACGGCTCCGAAGTTCAGCAATACATTCTTTCCGCTCCAATCCTGCGGAACACTGATTTCTCTATGGTACCAGATGTGATTGATGAAGTCCTTGTGTTCTACACCGGACAGACTGCTTTCGGGGCAAAAAGGCACTGTTATCTTTCCATCGAAAGATGTAGCCTTGGGGTATCCCTGTTCCAGACCTGAATTGGCGAAGTCGAATGTGTAATCCCACTCGCCATTCAAATTCATCCATGTTGCCCGCTCAAACTGTGGGCGGGGATATTCCTTCCGTGGAACATCTGCGGCATTTGCCTGGAATGCCATGCCGGCAGCCAATAAGGCTGCAATCAAGATTTTCTTTATTTCCATAATTCTTATTTTATATATGTTACGTTAATTAGAGTGCGATATAATCAGGATACTCCGTAAGTCCCGCCGATAAATTAGCATGCATATTGCTAATCATTTTATTGTTATTTCTTATGATGCGGGCGTATATTGGAGAGCTTCACCGTAAAAAGGATGAGGTACAGGTAATAGAGAACCAGGCAACTCAATGCTGCCGATGTACCGACAGTCAGTGCATCCGCTCCGAAGCTCTGTTGCAGTGCCCCCATCAACGGAGGCAGGATAGCCCCGCCTATGGCGAAGGTGCAGATGATGCCGGAGGCCCGTTTCGTATGCTCTCCCAAGTCTTCGGAAGCCAGATTGAAGATGCTTCCCCACATGATGGAGTTGAAGAAACCACAGAGCAACATCAGGATAATGGATACCTCGCTGTTTATCAACAAGGAAATGATGAGGAAAAGCATAGCCATGCCCGCACAGAACACCATTGCCGTGCGAACCTTTACTTTCCGCAATATAATGGAGCCGAATAAGCGTCCCACCATCAGTCCGCCCCAGTAGATGGACAGGATGCCGGTACCTCTCAGTTCATAGCCGAAAAGGTTAATAGAATCTATACCCAAAGCTCTCATGCGGTCGGGCAGGAAACTCGGAATGCCAATTTCCACTCCCATATAAACGAATATGGCAATGGCACCGAAAATGAGGTGTGGATATTTGTAGGGGCTGCTACTACCTTGCACTTTATCTGCCACCTGTTCCTTCACTTCCGGCAGACGGAGAAAATAGAGCAACAGGCAGAGCACAAAGGCTATCCCGGCAATCAGAAGGAAAGGTATCCGTACGTTTGTCGCGTCCGGGCGTGCTTCTACCGGAGCCGACTCACTGATAGTCTCGGCAGAAATGAGCATGGTGACGAATATAGGTGCGGCAACCGTGGCTGCCGAATTAAAGAACCCTACCAGATTGAGGCGGCTGGCAGCTTCATTGGGCGAGCCTAACGCCAGCACATAAGGATTCAGTACGATTTGCAACAACGCTATTCCCAGCGCAATGAGAAACATGGACATCAGGAATGCGGTATATCCCATGCCTACCGCCGGATAAGTCAGGACAAACCCGATACTCACCACGAAAAGAGATAATACGGCCGAAGTTTTATAACCTAATTTATTCAGGAGATACGACAGGGGTATGGAGAATAAGTAAGCCCCAAAGAAAGCGGTGTTCACCAGTTGCTTTTCCGAGAAAGAAAGCATCCATTTGCTGGACGCGAGGAAGTCAATCAGTGAGTTGTTCATTGTGGTGATGAAGCCTACCATAAAAAATAGGATAGACATGACCACCATCGGAAAAAAGAAACTGTTCTTTTCTATATTTTTGTTCATGGTATTTAGTATTAGTCCCTGTTGCACTGCGGCAAGCAAGGTGATTACTCTTTTGTTCTGTTTATCTCTTCTGCCTTACCTCCTTCGTTTCTTCTTCGCTTCTATAGAGGGACGGGATAAGCGAAGGAGGTACGAGGAAGGTACGAAGAGGGTATAAGGGAGATACGGGAAGGCCCGGATTGTTCTCTTTTACTTCTTTTTCAGCATCCTGAATCCGAATAAACCTCCTGCATAGCAGTCGGTATGCGATTGGAAGCGTACGTTCACCTTCTCTTTCCCTTGGGTGAAGGACAGGGGGATTGCATATTCCTCCTCAAAAACCTTTGGCCCGTGTGTGCCGTTCAGGTGGACTGTTTTGAACTTCTTGCCGTCTATCAGGATGTCGAAGCTGCGTTTATCTTTGTCCTCTCCCCAATAGGCACAGAGCATATGCATTTCTTGCGCCGGGTCTACCTTGGCGGTGAAAGAGAACCAGCCGTTGAAGGCATCGCGGTATTTGTTTCCACCCACATCGCCTGTTCTCGAATTTTCCGATTGCAGTTCATGGTCTCTTTCGGGTTGCATTTCTCCAATACGGAGACGGTCTGTTGTCCGGGCTTCCAGTGCTTTCTGCTTTTTAATCAGGGCTTGATATTCTTTTTCTTTCTTCGCCCATTCCTGTACCGGGAATCGGTCGAAGTAAACCGCATGCTTCTGACCGTGGATGGTATAGAAAGGCACCAATGGCAATTGGGCATTTGCGGTAGTATTGGCTGTGAAAGTCAGGGGCTTGCCCGGGACGGGAGCAATGGATTGAATGATGGATGCTGTGTCGGAGATGAAACAAGGGATATCATATGCCTGTAACTCTCCTGTTCCCAGCGGTGCAGCCAGTAGTACCGGACCGTAGAAAATACCCATCCTGTCGGCATTGTCGGGTATGGATACGGTATAAAGCTCCATTGGAATTTCAATCACTAATTGGGTATCTGTGCCCCATTCGCCTTGCAGGGTGAAGTAAGAACCGGGAGTTCCCGTTACTTTTTCTTCTTTTCCGTTCAGCGTTACTTTTATTCCTTGGGTTGCCCATCGCGGATAGCGTATGTGCAATGGGAATTCTTTAGATTTTCCCTTGAAAGAAATCTGCACCTTGTTGTCTGCCGGGAGCTGTGTTTCCAGTTTCACTTCCATACCTTTTTCTTTCCAGTTCAGTGAGGTCGGGATGAATAAGTTGACGAATAAGCCGCCGTCTTTGGTGGATTGGAAAAATACACTCTCGGCGTATTTCACGTGGTTCTCAATGCCACTGGCTACACAACACCAGAAGGAATCAAAACGGGTGCTGAACTCTTTCTTCGTGCCGGACTCCAAAGGAACACTGTAGCAAACCATGCCATCGTCAGGATTCTGTGAAGCGAGTATGTGATTGTATAATGCCCGTTCGTAATAATCCATATAGGCTGCCTGCGGGTTCCAGCTAAACAGGTGTTTAGTGAGTTTCAGCATATTGTAAGTATTGCAGGTTTCGGAAGTAAAGGGGCTCAGACGGTCGTTCAGGCAATCCGGTTTTCCCAAATGCTCATAGTTACTGTTACCTCCGTTCACATATGTGTGGTGGTTTACAATCCGATCCCAGTAGAAAGTAGCAATGGTGTGCATATCCTTGTCTCCCGTCAGCTCATACAGGCGTGCTTCGCCTATGATTTTGGGCACCTGGGTGTTGGAGTGTTTCCCTTCCAGTTCGTCCCGTTGCTCTTTCAGTGGGTCGAGGATGGCTTTGTGATAGAACTGGCGTGCTAATTTCAGATAGCTTTCATTGCCTGTGATGGCATACATATCGGCAAAGGATTCGTTCATTCCGCCGAATTCGCAAGCCAGCATCTTCTGGTACTCCTCTTCGGACAAGCCGCCGAAACTGAGGACAGCCCAGTCGCTCAACTTGATGCCCACTTCTTTGGCTTGTTCGCTGCCGGCATACCGATAGGCATCGATTAAGCCTGCCCATAGCTTGTGCAAGGTGTACCAGGGCACCCAGCCGCCATTCAAATCGAATCCTTGCGAGCGTATATCGCCGGAAGATACTTCTGCCCATATTTTGTCTTCGTCGGGTATGCCTCCCACGTATCCCGTTTTGCGGGCTTCCTGGCACTCTGCCAATTCTTTTACGATGTAGTTCACCCGTTCCTTGAAGCGCTCGTCGCCACTGGCGGCGTACATCATGGCACAGGCTGAGAGGTAGTGTCCCAGCGTGTGGCCGGATACTCCCCGGCTTTCCCAGCCGCCGTAGATTTCGCCTTTGGGTGTCAGGCCTGCATTGAGGCGGAAACGATGTAGCAGACGGTCGGGACTCAGGTCCAGCAGCCACTCCCCGTTCTTGTCCATGGCATGTTTAAAGGGACTTCCCGGTAGCAATCTGAGTTCGGAGAGGGGAAACGCTTCGGCTTCCATAGAGACTTTATTGGCCACCACTACCTTTCCGGACTGCGACTGGCAGGCTGAGGAAAGAAGGACGAGTGACAGAAGAAGTAACAGCGGTATATTTTTCATTTCAGGTATAAGATTTTCCCGCTATGACAGGCGGGTGAGGATTATTATTGGTGATTATATTCGTTCAGGGCTTCATAGAAAGCGGCTATCTTCTCCATCGGTACTTCGGGCGGAACATCGCATCCTGATGATAGAACGAAGTTCTTCCATTGGCTGGTTTTCTGCAACAAACTCAGGGTTTCTTGCTTGATTTTCTCCGGGCTTGCCATCTTGAATATGCCTACGGGGTCTATATTTCCCATCACCAGGATGTCTTCGGGACATTCCTGCAGGACGCCTACCATGTCTATCTTGTTGCCGAAGTGTAGTCCGGCTGTCTTGGTCTCAATCATGGCGGCGGTGCAATGGCCGGTGTTGCCGCAATTGTGCAGTACAATCATGAAGCGGTCGTCCTGCAGTTCTTCCACAATGCGGGTGATGTAGGTGGAAGAGAAGGAAGAACAGTCTTCGTTGGATACCAGTCCGGCTGCTGGCTCGGCAATGATGACTCCGTTCACTCCGGTTTCTTTCATGGCACGCAGGTAGGAGATGATGAACTCGGTGCATTTCTCCAATAAAAGGCGTATAGTGTCAGGTTCCATATAGAGGGCCATCATCATTTCCGACATGTCGTACAGGCGTCCGGCGAGGGAGAAGGGGCCGATACAGCCGCCGAATACGGGCTTGTCCGTGATGAACTCTGCCGCCAGTTTGTTGGCTTTCAGATATTCGGGCATGCGTCCGCTGTGGATGGAAGGCACTTGCAGGGCGGAGATGGAAGCATGGTCCTGCACCAGTCTGCCCACTACGTTGGGAACTTCATTTTCGGTAAATACAATTTCCGCGCCGAAACATTCGGCTTCCACCGTCAGGTCCATGATTACCGTGGAGGCTGCTGCCGGATACACTTCATTCAGTTTCCGGATGGCCTCGGCATGTATTTCTCCGTTGGTGACGGCCTGTTTTACGGTCTTGCCGCATAGTTCGATGCCGGGGTGCGTCATAATGGGGATGGCTATTCTTTCGGGGCTGGCCATCACCTCGCGGCACCATTCTTTCATGTTTCTCATATTCTTTTTTCCTTTCTTTTGTAACATTGTTTATTGTTGCATATTTCGCAACGGTAGGGCTGGGGACGCAGCTCTTTGCCTAATCCTATGAATCCACTGATGGACTTGACCGGTGACATGAGGAACGAGTCCGACAGGACAATTCCGCAAGGTTCCGGCGGGAAGAACGAAAAGAGTTTCTGTTGTTCGCAGATGTTCCACCCGCAATAGCCCGGACTGTAGGGGAGCGTATGGAAAAGTTCGCTTTCGGTTTCCAGTTCTTTGGCAAGTAAGGTGCCACAGGCTTCGGCTATGACGCTTCCGATGGAATCGGCTATATACTCCTTGACGATGTTATCCTGCGTTTTAAGAGTGTGTAGGTAAGCATCATATTCTTTTCCGGCAGTTGCAACAAACAGGCACACCTGCGTCATTCCTTGCAGGTAAGAGCCTATAATGCCCCCTGTGGTGAACCCGGTACCCTCTCCTGCGGCGAACCCGGTATCTCCTGCTTCTATTTTCTGCCGGGATACCTGCCGGGCTTCCAATATCCGGAACATATAGCGGGGGAGGCACAGAGGTGCTATCTCTGCATATGTTTCAGCTATAAGTTCACATGTATAGCTGTCGGGAATAGCTCCCCTGTATCCCATAGCCAGATATATTTCCTCTTGGGAGATATTCAAAGCCTGTAGCCCTACTTGCCGTTGTTCTAACATCTTCCTAATACCCTTTTTGCTAATACTACCGCACCGTTGGCGTTGGTACTGTATCCGTCGGCTCCGATTTGGATGGCGAACTCCTCGCTTACAGGGGCGCCACCCACCAATACTTTCACGTTTTGGCGCAAGCCTTCGCTATCCAGTGTATCGATTACTTCTTTCATGTAGCTCATCGTTGTGGTGAGCAGGGCCGACAGGCATACGATTTGCGGGTTGTACTTCCTTACCGCTTCTACAAACTGTTGTCCGGAGATGTCTACGCCCAAGTTGATAACTTCGAAACCACATCCTTCGAGCATGGAAGCCACCAGGTTCTTGCCGATGTCGTGCAGGTCGCCTTTCACGGTTCCGATTACCAGAGTGCCCAATGAGGCTCCCGATGCATCCTTCAATCTCGGTTTTAGGATTTCAAGACATCCTTTCATGGCACGTGCGGCCAGCAACAGGTTGGGTACGAACGCTTTTCCTTCTTCAAAGCGTTGTCCTATTTCTTCCATTCCTTTTATCAGGTAGCCGTTGATGATATCCTGGGCATCCATTCCTGCCTCGATAGCTTCGTTGACAATGGCTTTGGCATCTTCCAGTTTTCCGGCAACAATGGCCTCTTTCAAATTCGTTAAATCGTTCATGGTATTATTGTTTTAATTGTTTCTGTGCAACTTCTATAAATGCTAATATATTCTCAAACGGAGTGTCGCCCTCTACCGAGTGGGAGGGAGAGAAGATATATCCGCCCTCTTTGCCCAGTTCGAGCAGGCGTTCCGATTCGGCAACCACTTCTTCGCGGGTTCCGAAGGGAAGTATCTTCTGCATGGATAGGCCTCCGTGGAATGCCAGGCGGCCGCGATAGCGGGGCAGGATGTCATATACATCCATTACTTCCGGCTGGAAGGGGTTGAAGGAGTTCAGGCCTATGTCTACCAGGTCGTCGAAGAGTTCGTCCACGTCACCGCAGCTATGTATCATTACATATTTTCCGGCGGCACGCACGTGGCCGTACATACGTTTGAGGCGGGGATATATGAATTCTTTCCAGATGTCGTATCCCATGATGAGGCCTTTTTGCTGTCCCCAGTCGTCGCCGAAGTATACGGCATCGATGTCATATTCCAGTGCTTTGTCCACTTGGGCCAGGTTGTAGTCGCAGATGGCATCTAATAGCTGGTGTACGAATTCGGGGTTGATGATGAAGTCCATCAACAGATTCTCCATACCACGCATGGTCCATGCGCGTTCGTAGAGGGAGAAACCAATCTGGAAGCAGCGGAACATGTCCGGCTTGGCGGCTATTTCAGACTCTATGTTCGCAAAGAAGCGAGGGTCCAGCGGATTGGGGAAGGTGTATCCTTCTAAAGTAGGTTCGGGCAGCACGATACTCTTCACATCGCCGATGTCCTTGTCGATGCTTCTGTCCCACACTACCTTGAATACATCCTGATAGAGATCACCGCCGAGATGTTCAAAGAAACCGATGTCGCTGCCTAATTGGAGAACGTGGTTGCCCAGCACCACATCCAGGTCTTCTACACCATAGTATTTTAGCAATTGTTCTTTGGGCTCTTGCGTGAATTTAAAAGACCAGGGCACATAAGGAGGTTTTTGACCGTCCAGTATCATTTTTATGACTTCCCGTTTTGTTTTACTGTTTTGCATATTACATAAAATTTAGTGATTAACAAATCTAACTCTGCCGATTGCAAACATACTGAAGATTAGCCCAAAGCCTTGGCAATACAAAACCAAAAAATGACACTTTTCGTTCATTCTGTATATTCCTAAGGGGGTTGGGGTGGGAATGAAAAGACACTATTCTGTCATTTTTAGTGTTTTTCTGCCAGAATATACCTTTCAACCTTTATTCTGACCTTGATTTATAGGGGGAATGATTTTAATTCATAAATTTGTGCCGATTGTTCGCGCTAATGAAAAACATATTCTTATGAGAAAAGTAATACTAATGCTGTTCTTCTGCTTATTCTGTTCGGGGGTGCTTTGGGCACAACAGATTAAGCATTATAATAATAATTCGGGCTTGTCGCATAATACGGTGATGAGCTTATTCCAGGATAGTAAGGGTTTTATGTGGATAGGAACCAAGAATGGTTTGAACAGGTTCGACGGGCATGACTTCAAGATTTACCAGCGTGGCGACTCGGTCACCGAGCTCCGGAACAGTATGATATACTGCATTACCGAGGACAGGGAAAAGACACTGTGGATTGCTACTGATAAGGGAGTCTCCCTCTACAATCCCTTCACAGAAACTTTCTCAAACTTCAATAAGCAGACGGATAAGAATGAGAAAGTGGAAGGCTATATCAATAAGATTTTTATAGATAAGGCGGATAGAGTCTGGATACTGTCGGGCGAAGGATTGTTCCTTTACAAGCCGTCGGAGGACAAACTCTATAATTTGAGGGAGAAGTTTGCCCCTTATACGGATTATTCCCCCTGGGCGCTATTTGTGGATGATGACGGAGTGGCTTACCTTGGTTTTCCCAATATAGGAGTCATCAAGTATGATATAGGGGCTGATAAAACAACTTACCTGGCCCATAACAATAACCTCCCTACGGTTATCTGCGGATATAAGGATAAGTATATCCTGTTTGGAACCAGGGATAAAGGGCTGTTCCGCATTGATAAGGAAACCGGCGAACAGGAAAAACTGCTGATTGATGAATCGCTGAACTCCGACGTGTATGTGCGCCATATCGCAGAGATTTCAAAAGATGAATATTGGATTGGCGCTGAAAGTGGAATTTATGTGTTGAAGAATGGCACGACGCAACACATCATCCATGAAGACTACAACGACTTATCTATTTCCAATAATGCCGTCTATGCCATCTGCAAGGATAAGGAAGGTGGAGTCTGGATAGGAAGCTACTTTGGCGGTGTGGACTATATCCCCAAACAATATTCTTATTTTGAGAATTTCTATCCTATAGCTTATAAGAACTCCATCAGTGGATACAGGGTAAGGGAGTTTGTGAGCGACAAGAAAGGAAACCTATGGATTGCTACTGAGGACAATGGACTGAATTATTATGATACGCATACCGGTCTCTTCACCCATATCTCCGAGAGAACCAGGCCAGTGAATATCTCTTTCAGTAATATTCAGTGCTTGAATCTGGCGGGAGACAAGCTATGGATTGGCACATTTACCAAAGGAGTAGATGTGCTCGACCTGAAAACCAACCGTTGCAGGCATTACGAAAAGGACGGAATGCCCAATTCCATACTCAACAATGATATCTTTGCCATCTATACCGACAGTCGGAATACGACTTGGGTGAGCTCCACTACCGAGCTTTATACATACGTTCCTGAGATAGACGGTTTCAGGAAGTTCGAGCCTATGAGCGGCACGTTCATCAGTGACATACTGGAGGATGTGAATGGTTGTATCTGGTTTACGACGTACAATATCGGAGTTATCAGGTATAACCCGGAAACAAAGGAGATAAAGCGTTTCCGTTATGATGTGGGGAACCCGAACAGCCTTTGCTACGACCGTATCACCTGTGTCTTTCAGGATAGCAAGCAACGCCTGTGGTTTGCCTCCGAAGATAACGGCTTCTGCCGCTACAATGAGAACGACGGAACCTTTACACGCATCACCACCAAGCAAGGGCTTCCCAGTAATGTAGTTTATAAGATACTGGAGGATGATAACCAACGCTTCTGGTTAAGTACCAGCAACGGATTGGTAAGCTTTAATCCGGAGACGATGAGTGTAGAGGCGCTGTACAATCTTCCCAATGGATTGCGGAGCAAACAGTTTAACTATAATTCCGGTATCAAGACGGAAGACGGAACCCTTTATTTCGGTAGCATAGACGGATTTGTTGCTTTCAACCCGAAGAACTTCCATCCCAATGAAAACAGGTATTCCGTGGTGCTGACGGGGTTCTATATCTTCAATCAGGAGGTGAAGGGAGAAGCTGCCAATGAGGTACTGGACAAGGCTATTCCTTATGCGAACACCATCAACCTGAACTATGACCAGGCCACCTTTAGCTTCAGTTTCTCAGCGCTGAACTACTCTACCGAAGGAAACGGAAAGTATGCCTACATGCTGGAAGGGATTGACAAGAAGTGGAACTATGTGGACAACGCATTCAGGATATCTTATAACAGCATACCACCCGGTGATTATGTGTTCCATATCAAGTACTCGAAGGATGGGCGTGACTGGAGTGATACGAATACGACTGTCAGCATCAGCATCATCCCTCCGCTATGGCGGACATCCTGGGCTTACGCGCTCTATACCATCCTGATTATGGGTGTCTTCTTCTTCGTCATCCGCCTGTATGTATTGAAAAAGAAGAGGCAGGTGGAGGAAAGAATGGCCCATCAGGAACAGGAGAAGAAGGAAGAGATTTATAAAGCCAAGATAGATTTTTTCACCAATGTGGCGCACGAGATACGTACTCCGATTACGCTTATCAAAGCTCCGTTGGACTATATCCTGACTTCCCAACCGGATGAACATGAGACGAAAGAGAACCTGATAACCATGGAGAGGAATACGGACCGGCTGTTGGTGCTGGTGAATCAGTTGCTCGATTTCCGCAAGATAGAGTCCAAAGCCTTTACGCTGTCGTTGAAGGTGCGGAACATCAATGTGCTGGTGGCTAATACCTTCAACCGCTTTGTGCCCACAGGCAAGCGGAAGAAGCTGGAGATGATACTGGAAACTCCTGATCCTGCCGTCATGGCATTGGTGGATGAGGAGGCGATAACCAAGGTGTGCAGTAATCTCTTTAATAATGCCGTGAAGTATTCGGCTACGTATATCAAAGCCATACTTTCGGTGAGTGAAGATTCACGTTATTTCCGGATTACGGTGAAGAATGACGGTACGCCCATTCCGCCGGATATGCGCGAACGTATCTTTGAAGCTTTCTTCCAGTTGAAAGGGGCTCATCCTACGCAACCGGGCTCGGGCATTGGGCTTACACTGGCGTCTTCGCTGGTGCAGTTGCATAACGGAAAGCTGTATCTGGACGAGGAGGCTGAGGATACGTCCTTTGTCGTGGAAATACCTACCAATGCATCCGCCGATGCGAGGCAGGCTGAAGATGATGCCTTGATTGAGGAGCCTATAGCTGATGAAAGCAATGTATCGGCGATAGTGCTCGAAGATTCATTCTCGGCGAAGGACGTGGTGCTGGTAGTGGAAGATAATGAGGAATTGCAGTCGTTCTTATCCGTCCAGTTGAGCAAGTACTACAAGGTGCTCACTGCCAATAATGGGGTAGAGGCTATGGAGGTACTGAAAGACCAGATTGTGAATCTCATCATTTCGGACATCATGATGCCGTTGAAAGATGGACTTGAGTTGTGTAATGAGATTAAATCGAACTTGGAGACCTGCCATATTCCGATTATCCTGCTGACAGCCAAGACGACGCTGAATAACAAGATAGAAGGACTGAATAGCGGGGCGGATGCTTATATAGAGAAACCGTTTGCCATGCCCCATCTGCTGGTTCAGATTAAGAACCTGCTGGAAAGTCGCATGAAACTCCGGCAGAACTTTGCCAACAGTCCTTATATCGCCACCAACAGTATGGCGCAGAATAAGGCGGATGAAGATTTCCTGAATAAGCTGACGGAAGTTATCAGGCAAAATCTGGACGATGATACGTTCAACATTGATGACCTGGCACGGGAAGTGAATATGAGCCGCACCAGTCTGCACCGCAAAATAAAGGTGATTACGGAAATGACTCCGGGTGACTTCATCCGCATTATTCGGTTGAAGAAGGCTGCCGAGTTGTTGCTGGAAGGGGAGTATCGTATTAATGAAATCTGTATGATAGTGGGAATACGTTCCCTGTCGTACTTCTCAAAGAGTTTCCAGAAACAGTTTGGGGTGCTTCCGAAGGACTTTGCCAAGAGTCATACGAAGCAATGATACTGTCTTTTACTTTTGACGCAAGGGCTAAGGGAACGTTTTCATACTATTGTTTTGTTGATTTCTTGATTATTTCTATTTCTTGGGCGGAGTACGGGGTATGATCTCCTTTATAGATATCATGTTGCCATACTCCGGTATAGGGCAACTGTTCCGGACGATGCCCCCAGCACAGGTGGGTTTGCGTTTTTCCGTTTACCAGTCCCCATATCATACTGCCTACGTTTGCCTCCTTAAACATAGGGAGGATTTCCGGGATGGTGGAGTGCGCCACGCGGTTCATCCATTCCGTGCAGATGGTGGGACGGCCTATTTTGAGATGCTCTTTCATGACTTTCTCTGTTTCTTCTTTAGAGGCATAGCAGTGGAAAGTGATGATGTCCGAATTGGCGGTCAGGAAGTCGTTCAACTCTTTGTTGCCGTTCCATAAACCGGAGGTGATGGGCTGTGTGGGATTTACCTCACGCGCCCAGGTGAAGACTTTGCGGAGCAAGGGCCAGCTTCTTTCGGGCATGGTGGTATTGGTGGGTTCGTTGTATAAGTCCCAGACAAAGATGCGCGGGTCGTCCTTGAAGCGGGTCATGACTTCTTTTACATACTTCTCCAATTTGCCGTGGGTGCGTTTGTCCACTACCATCGAATAGCCGGGAGATGGAGACCAGGCCCAGGCATACCAGCCTTCCAGAGGTTCGGGCTGTTTGCCTGCTTTGGGGTCTGTATTGACACCGAAAGCACAGTCATCAAAGAAGATGGGCATCACTTTTACGCCGTATTTGTTGCAAATGCTGAGGAAGCGGTCGAGAGTGCGTATGAAGTACGCCGGGTCTTCCTCATATACTGCGTATTGCATTACGACGCGTGCGCAGTTCATGCCGAGGCTTTTCATTAACTTCATCTCTTTCTCTATTACTTTGGGTGAGAAGGATGTTTTATCCCACATGGCAGTGTAGTTGATGGCATCAGCAGGAATGTAGTTCACACCGCAGTACCACGGATTCTCTTCGCCCCATTTGCGGGCTTGCTCTACGCTCCATACCTTACCCTGGGCAAAAGCGGAAATGGCGGTGGTGAGTGCCACGCATACGCAGATTAATAATTGTCGCATATTCATGATATTATATATTTAAGTTCGGTACAAATGTAGGTGAAACTTTTTTCTTCGAATGACGCCAATCTTTCAGAAAACAACACCATTCGACCAATCTGGCGGGAGATGGGGGATTTCTTCTATTATCGCAATGAATCCTATAGGCATCTTTTATTTCACCGCCTGCCTATTGGGATATAATTTATTAGGCACTTTTTCTTCGGATAACTATAGTGTACTTTGCGTTCCACTATAGTTATCCGCAAGGGACACTATAGTTACCCTTGCGGACCACTATAGTGGAACGAATAAAATGTAGGCAATGAAGAGAATCTTATTGGGCAATGAAAGAAGTTCAAACAGTATCGTGGCGAAGAATCTATTTCGATGCGGTTAGTATAAAACTGATAAGAAAGGAACAAAAGTGATTAGTGATTAGCGTTTAGTGATTAGTGATTAGTAATGAGGCAAATGATAAACAGCACTATCTCAATTCTCCTCCTCTTGGGAGGA
>CAMTFK010000088.1 GCA_947071285.1 uncultured Bacteroides sp.
ATTTCGCAATGATAGGGTTTCCGATCCTGTCCCTGATTGTCAATCGGGAATATAGTGTCGGCATCATCCAGTCTCCATCTCCATTTACTGCCTTCCTGACAGAAGCTATACGGATAAGTATTCTTTGCGCGCTGGTCGGTTCCGGCCGTGAACTCCACAAAGTTATGATGGAATACTGCATCGTCAATGTCGAATATGGCTGGTATGGTTGCATGGAACAAGCTTGTGCGGGCTGAGACAAACTTTTCATTCAATTGGTCAGCAGTGAATGCACTTAGATCGGATGGAAGATATGCAGCTAACTGTGTTCTCAGATTTATCGCACCATTACCGATGTCGGAGGGCATGAACTTTCCTTCGGCAGCTTCATAATAGTAGAGATTGTACTGATTAGCATCACCGCTTTTGGCAATCCAGTACTCATAACCTGTACTACGGTATTCAGTTACGGCTGCATTCAGTTCGTTCAGAGTACCGGTGAACGGACGGATACGGTTGTTGCATACATACACGGCATTGTAAGCGTCTATCCATTTCTGTGCAGACAGTGGTTCTGTTTCATCAGCGTTCAGCTCACCGGCATCGAAATCCCAACAATTGGTGTTGTTATACTGAAAAGCCTCTTCCTCCGGATTATATGCCCAGTAAGGTTTATTGGTGTTCCAAGGAACGCGGAAAAGCGCACCTAATGGAGCATTGTCCGAACCTTCTACGGATAGCAAGGCCGGAAACGCTTCTGTGTCATAGCCAAAACAAAGATCATCTCCTTTATCCGGACCGAACGTAAATTCTCCCATACAGGTATAAACGTCCTGACCTTCTTCATTGACAGATTTTGAGAAACCGATGAATGGCTCCTGATACACGGCGACACGTATTTCACTATCAGTGGTCATAGCCTCGTTTCTCATGCCTATTTCCTTATATAAATCATTGAACGCAGCTACACATCCGGCCTTGTGATCCTGCATGGAACTCGCCCAGTTCTTCTTGGCTGTCAGGCGTCCGGACTTGGGCACACCTTCAAACATAAGGACTTTGTTCTTGTCCGTCGTTCCGTCGGCATACGTGGCAATGGAGTTTATCTTGTTACCCTCTGTATCTTTTAATCCCTTCATTTTGAAGCGGATGTTCCACTCCAGATATTTCTTTGATGAAGTACCCTGACCTTCTATCAACAGGTTGGTAAGCGTGAAGTTTCGCTCCGGTTTGTTTTTGAAGAGTACTTCCAGATCACCTGCCACACCCGAAGGGTTGTTCAGGTTAGGGAAGGGTTTGTTCACTACAAATACATTATAGAGCAGCTTCGTGGCATTGAAGTCAATGTTTACACCTTCGCCGTCCAGTACCGAATTGATATTCTTTTCCATCAGCTTTTCGCTGGTCGTCACAAGCTGGTTTATGTAGTTCTTCTGGACAGCCTCGGAAGTCAATGCACTGTCGTACACGCGCAATCCATATAAATAGAGATTGGCATAGTCGTTCCCTAACGTTATCTTGCCGGTGTTGTGGAAGTAATCGTTGCTCTCGTAGGTATACTGGCGATTCTTCTTTCCGTTGATGTATATAGCAACAATGTTGAAACCGGCATTACCATAAGTGTCGGGCATGATAACTGCTGTGAGGCGTAGGCGTACCCCATTGTCGGTAGGAACGTCCTGTTTAGTACTTTCGTGTTCAGATTGTGAGAACAGAGAGATATTCTCACCGGATACCTTTAATCCGATGTAACTGCCGTCCGGCTTATCTTCTGCGATGCTGATAATATTCTTTCCTGCATCCGAAGCATTCTCAACCTTGAAATCGATTTCTATTGTCTTGCCTCTGCGGGCCGGTTCTGTGGCAAAGGGTTGGTAATCTATCACGGCTGAACTCCGTGCAAATATTTTCAGTGCTTTCACGCCGTCATTATCGGTCACCCAGCCGTCGTTACCCCAGTTGAGGTTGTTCCAGGTCACGGGAATGACTGATTTATCCACTTCATTAACGATGCTCTTGTAGTTTGTCTGCGAGTTGCTACGGGTGCGCGGATTGATATAGAGCACTGCACCTGCCGTAGCCGAATACCCCAGTGAGTTATTGACAGCTACCGTAATCGGGTCTATCAGGTCGGCTTCTCCACTGGTTGCCTTTACAATGACTTCAAAGTTGCTGTCGTCATCCGTCTCCACTTCCATCGGATAAGTAAGTGTGTTTTTGGAGTTTGCCACTATGGTGTCATTCTCAGAACTATACACCTCTGTTCTGTCTTTCGTAATGGTGAAGATGGCATCTGTAAGAGTAGCCTGCCCGTCATAAATCGCATAGTCGAATACTATATTATCCTGCCAGTTGATGAGTTGTGAGGTCACGTTATTCACGCACATCAGTTTCACTGTTTCCCCGGATGTGGCAATACACATGATATTTACCGATACAGGTTTGGTCTGAATGGTATTATCTGAGTTGGACAGATAGAAATCCACATTGTATACTCCGGTTGCTTCGGGATGAGGAAGTACATAGTTATAAGGCGTATCCATATAGATGGCTGTTCCCAGATTTTGGGTATAGCCTTGATTGTAATTATCACCGGTGACGGTGACATGAAGCACTTTGTTGATATTGCCGTTGATAATCATTGGAATTGAAATATCCCCGGCAAAGGCGGTCCACCAGGCGAAGTTAGGGGCACTGATTCCCAATGAAGTGAGTTGTACAACATAGGTGATGGGAGCTGTGGTCTGGTCGGTATTCTCTCCCTTGATACTTATTTTGATATTGTTGCTACCACTTGTCAGCCACTCGGTAATGTCCTGTTTGATGGATGTATTAGAAGAAACTTCCATTTGCTTCACTGTGGTGAAGTCTGCGAACTTCGAGTTCTTTACCATGATTGTACACAGTCCGAGTTCTCCCGTCGGCTTGTACGGTTCATTGATATTATCCCGGTACTGGGAGACGAAGGTGAAATCCAAGACACATTCTTCTCCGTATTGTGCGGCAAAGCCCAGTGAGTTCAGATTATTCCTAACGTATACACTATACATGGTTCCAGCTCCGCCTGCCAGTTCTCTGACGGTTTGCTCCAATGCCGCGCCAGCAGCACCATCATAGGCAGTGCCTGCGGTGTCACCGATGACAAGCATCTTATTCTTTATACTCTGAATTGTCGCCTTGCTGGTTTCAACATCGTTGTCATTGATGCACGTGGCAAACTCATTCAGTTTAGTAACAATCTCGTTCAACTCCTCAGCTTTAAGCACATTGCCTTTGAGGAAATTCTTATTTAATTTGTCCATACAGTTTATCCTAATATATCGTTGTCCAATCTGCTTGAATCCAATAGGAACTCAAGCGTTTCAATCACTTTTCCCCCGCGGGCCGCAAGCGCATGCATTATTAAATTCGTCTCGAGCATGCTTGTATCAGCCATATCCGATTCGATACGGCTGATTTGGGCATAGGTGGCGTTGCCATCGGCGTTCGTTTTACGGGTGCTCAATATGAATTTGATGTATCCCATCTTATTTGCTGTTTAGCTGATTTATTATTTCACGCTTCACGGCGGCGATAAGACGCGAGTTCTTGACGACAAGCTCAAGGGCCTTACAGTAGCGTTCAGGGATTTCCACTTCACCTTTTGAATAATAGATTTCCTTTGCAAGCTCTTCAAATCCAATATCCAGAAGAATACTGCCGTTGTACATCATTTCATTGCCGATTGTTTCGGCAGCATCGAAAGTTTGTTTATCTCCTTCGAATGAAGTCTGCACTTCAAGTGCTTTAAAATTTACTTCCATAATATTCATTTCTTATTTGTTCGTTAAAGTTGTAAATAACCATACTTCCAATTATTATTATTTGCATCATAAATATAGATTTGCCATCTTTTTGATGCAAATGAGCTTCCACTTCCAGTGATATGTGAATCATCAGATGTGGCTACGTTTACTTTATTTTCGTTTGATGCGCACATCCATATTTCCTGTCCATCTTCAGGTGTGTCAGGCAGAGTTACAGTGATTTCTTCTGTATTTACACAAATTACAAGACTATCATATATAGTTAATTTCTTACTTGATCCGATACGGCGCAACCTCCTACGCAAGCCACACACGTTTCCACGTGAAATACGAATGGCGTTGTTCCCTAAACTGCTATCTCCATCATCACGCGGAGCACCAGTAACATCTATCAAGATACCGGTTTTAGAAAGAAAATTTGTAGGTTTTGTATCTGTAAACCGGGCTAATATTTCGAGGCCATATGTATCCCAAGTTCCAATTATAGTTTGTCGGTTATTATCATTAAAACCAATCATATTATTATAGAGAAACATTCCATTCACACTGCTACTCTCAGGATCGGTTTGTATACCGATACGTCCTGAGCCAATTTGAAAATCTCCGATTGTCCCACTGTTGGCCGTGACATTGTTTAGTGTCATATTATTCAGCGTAGCGTCTACTCCATTAATACTTCCTGATAGAGTCAGATTATTGGCAGTTATATTATTCAAGGTCATATTGCCATACACATCCACGAAGAAAGTCCCATTCGCCACAATATTCCCGTTAAATCGAATCTGGTCAGCATCTATAAGTGCAGTGCTTGTGAAACTTCCATCTACATTCCTTGTGATGAACGTACTTATTTCTGAGCGTTTGATAAGCCCGTCTTCCTTTTCCATCTGCGCGTACTGTGTAGAGAAGTCGGCGGCAGTGACAAAACCGGAAGCGGTTGTGTTGGTGATATGACCATTTTCGTCAAACTCAACCTGCTCTGAGAATAAGCTATTAAAGTAGGCAGTAGTTACTAAGCCACTTTTATTTATATTTACTATATTACCATTTTCATCTTTTTCTTTACCTTGTGCCAACAAAGCAATTGATTCTTTTGTGGCCTGAATGGCTGTTGTATGCTCTACAAGGGTGGTGTCAACACCATTTACTTTATCTGATAAATAGCCTAACCGTTTTGAGGATTCCTCTATATCTGTTACAGCATTGCTTATGCTGTCAATTGCACCACTAGCCATTTCTTTGGCTTCGACTATACCTTCTTCAGCGAGCTTCTTTACCGCTGCAATTCCTTCTTTTGAATTTGTAGCACCGGCCAGAATCTGGTCGCCCAGGTTTTCGAGATAGGAAGTTGTTGCACTCGATGATGGTTGCCAATGGGAAATGCTGAATATTGCTCCCTTGGCCTTTGCCGTCTTGCAGACAAGAGTGTCATCTTTATAAGTAAATGGAGCGGAAGAAGGGTAGGTGGCATTAACCCATATATCGCCAACATCATAAGCCTGCGAGTCCGTAGGCTGTGCAACGAATGTCCGGCGCTTCCCGTCGGCTGTATCCTGTGCCCTGGCTGCATCCTCCAGGGCTTTGATTGTCTGCAGGTCGGTGATGTTGTTCCATGCCCACATGTTCCCTGATTTTTCAAACCGGTAAGCAAGCCCGGATTTACGGTTGTAGAACATGTCCTGCTCGTGCATTACTTTCAACGCATTGGTAGTCCATTCTGATGCCGGAATATTGGATAATGTAGGGGCGTAGTCATAGAACCACATTGTATATTCCTTGTCTGTTTGCCCTTTAATGATGTCAAGGTTGCCTTGCAATTCATTGAGTTGTGTGTCAATGTCCTTGCCTGTTGCTATGGAGATGAATCTCGCCTTGATGATACTTTCTTCCGGATTCAGGTCGATATTGGGCTGCGGTAGATGGTAATCACTAATCCCTTTGTATACCCGTATATAAGGTCCTCCGGTAGTTATGGCATCACTACAAATGGCTCCCTGTCTACTTCTGTCAGACTTGTTGCCCAAATGTACAATCTCATCACCTGCCAGTGGAGCATCACTGCCGGCGCTACAATCGGACTTGCTCAAATCGATATAATCCGTTCCTACGCCTACTACGAGTCTCCAGTAGTAATGGTTGCCTAAAGTCCCTCCGGGCTTTTTGTCAAGATTGAACGTTTCACAAATAGCCCGGTCGTCCGCTTGGAATAAACATTTCACTTCACGTCCGTCCGCGTCTGTCGTCTTGAAATGGCATCGGTATGCAGACCCGGTATCTTCCACTGATGTGCAGACGATTCCTGCGCCCGGCGTTACCCACTGCTTACCGCCTACATAATAGGATCGTTGCACCTGTATCTCGTCGGCTGTCAGTTTCCGGCGAATGTTCACGAAGTCGATATCGAGATGATAGTTTCCGACTTCGTCCCGGTAGATGCCAAACCCTGTGGAACCAGCAGAGAAGTTTTGAGACAGAAGGTCTTTCAGCAGAGTGATTTCAGCCAGTGTTGCCATCCCTTTTACGTTGATGCCCTCGATAAAGGTCATCAACTTCTGGATTGTTTCGGCTATATCTTTGCGCACGTAGCGGTCGTCATTATCGTTTTTACTGCCAATAAGAGTCAGCTCGAAGTGCGGTTTCCCTTTTCTCTCTTCTATCTCTTTTACATCTTTGGCCGGTATCAGTTTGTATATGGCATTATCCTCCAGTACAGAGATGATTTGCCCGGCATAGGGTACGTAAGCTTTCTCCTTGCTGTTGTTGAGTGCATATACACTGGCGTCATTGTAAGTATTGAATACAGATGAACTGTCAAGAGGCTGGTAAGTGGTCCTTCTATAACTTAAGTCGAATGAACTTCCTTGAATATCAACGTTTGCCATAATTATATTGTTTTAAATTTAAATTTAGCTTCATCACTCACTGTATCCACCATGAATATGTACATACTATAAATTATCTCTGTGCTATTGTTGGCTCCTGCAACCTTTATCTGCTTCATGCCTTTGTATACTCCTGAACTTTCCAGATAATTTCCTTGTGTTCCTTCTTTTATCACAGTATCCATGCTGTCCGAAGGTATGCATATCACCATTGTCGTCCATATTCCAACATTAAAGTCGTATTCTTTAGCTCCTGTATACAGCCCGCTGCTCCCCAGCGCCCTCACCTGTGCCGATGTCGTAGGTTCCGAATCTACCACCCCTGCAAACCATCTTCGATATACATTTACAGTGATAGTGTCATTCAATGTCTTTTCGGGAAGTATATCGCTGGAGGCATACACCACTGTGGCTCTATGCGTTTCTCGCTTGGTATAGGTGCCCGACAGGGTCAGTACGGCTGTCTGAATGCCCTGACTCTCTGCTGAGAAGACCAGCTTCTTACCTTCATCCTCATCATAGAAAGCTTTGGTCATCTCGCCCTGCCCGTTGCGGGTGGCGGTGTAGGTGATGCGTCCTTGCTTTGTACCATATTCCACACTGTCGGAAGTGGATATACTGCTGCTCAACTCTCCACCCATGGGCTTGTACAGCATCTTGCGGAAGATGGTTTCCCAGGTTTGGCCGGCAAGCAGGACGTCCTTTTTCTTGAAATAGCCGACATCGTTGGAGTTGATAACGATGTTCTTTTTCAACTTGTCCGAGACGTCGATTGAGGTGGAAGAATTGCTTCCGGAAGAAGGGTTGCTGCCTGAAGACATCACATATTGCAACTGGGCCAAACTGGCATCCACCGTCCGTTTCCATCCTTTGCCCACCATGTTGGTACATTCTATGGTGGCCATGCTCAGGTTATCCAGCTTGCGCGTAACTTTGGTGATTCGTGTGTCACTGAACCCTTCATCGAAGAACTTGTCGCTCAGCAAACGCACGTTTTGACCTAACTGCAACGGGATGTTGTTCTTGTCGATATAGGTGTAGTCCGTTTCGCCTCCATATTTAGACATGTCCTCGCTGTACTTTTCCAGATAGCTGTTGACGGCGGTTTCATATGCTACTTCCGCTTCTTTCTCAAGCCCCGTGGGCAGACTGAAGTTCCAGGGGATATATTCATCTCCGGGAGCGGGAATCAGGTTTTTGCCCGGTATCTGCTCTGTTTCCGACGGATAAGTGTTGATGATTTCCCACTCCATCGCCTTCGAATCGTATTTTACTTCGAACTCCCGTCCGGCCAGCTCACCTGTCTGGAAAGTTATGTGTTTGGCCAGTCCGCCTATTTCAAAGTCGTTCGGGTCGAACGTCATGCCGATGTCGTCAAAATAGTAGATTGTGATCTTCTTATCGTTTTCATCCACCTTTTCCTCTTGGCGCACCGTGTTGACCGTGCCGCGATAGTGCGGATAGATATCTGCAAAGGCGGACTCTTCCACATATTCGTAAAGCCCATACCGGGTGTTTCTGTCCACATACTTGGCCCGGTTCGGAAGTTGCAGCCGGGAGAAGCCATAGCGGTTGCGGTCGATGTTGCGGGTGCTGCCCAGCGGGAAGAGGCGGGTGAAGAACTTCACGTCACTGCTGTTCTCTGATTGAGTAAGCGAAGTGAGTCCCTGCATATAGCCCAGTTCCACCCGGTCGCCACGCTCGCAACGTGTAAGGTTAATCTTGAAACCGTCCGTCCACCATTCCGCCTCGAATGCGTCTGATATCAGCGAGAGGGCATCCCAGCAGGTTGCGTTGTTGTATTCGACGGTTTTCTTCGGGGCGTCGAGAACGTCTCCTATGCTCCAGCGCTTTTCGCCGTACACACGGTTCATGTTGTCTATCCACCTCTGGAGGTGCATCGCGGGGCTGTCGTCGAGGTAGAATTGCAGTTCATATTGCCCGTCCGTCAGGTTGAGGAACATCACCCGCTCCGCATCGTGCTCGGGGCCGTAGAACTTGACCGTGTAGTTGTACTCTTGTGTAGACACCTGCTTGGGTTTGTACTCCTTGTTGATGCTGAACTTTGTGTCGTTCAGCATCACATAGTCGTTCACGTCCAGTGCTACAAAGAAGGGATGGGTGAAGGTGGCGGACACGGCGTTCTCTGCCATCAGCTCGGTGTTCCAGGTTGATGAGGCGGCGGTGTTCACGGTCAGTTTCAGCTTTCCGTTCTGGTTGTATATTTTCAGTTCCATACTCGTTTATTTACTGTTTAAAGGTCAATAGACTGATAAGGGTTCGGTTCTCTGAACTTCAGTTTCATCTTGCCGTACACTTTGTCTTCTACGGTGAGCGGGGAGGACATGTCGTGCGAGGCGGCGCTCTTGAAGTACATGCGGTATTGGGTGCCCAGTTCGGGCAGGGCAAACACCAGCCATCCGCTTTTCAGGAAGTCGATGAAGGCGATGTAGTGGGTGTACCACTCTGCCGGGGTGTCTGCCAGGATGCCGAACTGTAGGGTTACGTCGCGCGCTTCGTAGTGAGGGGCGGGCAGGGAGTCGGGCAGGTTTTCGCCGTTCTGCTCGCGGAAGGTCACTGCGGTGTAGGCTTTCATAGCGGGCACTTGCAGGAGGGCGTTGTAGTTATCGTGTCCTCCGGACTTGTCTTCGGCCAGGAAGGCGCGATATTCCTTATAGATGTCTTTACCATTGATGGTAAGTAATGATTCAAGTATTTCCATAATTATCCTTTTATTTTCATTCCGTCTCTTTCCAATCTGTTCACTATCTCGGCTATGTCTTTCAGGCAGCGGCAGTAGCCGGTGTTTTCGGCAATGCTGCCCAGCAGGCCGATGGCTTCGTAAGAGTAGCGCGAGAGGTCGGCCATCTTTTCGTCCATGCTTATCACGTGGGTCTGGATGGAGAGGCCGATGCCCTCCAGTTTGCCGGCTGTCTCTTCGGTGACGGTGGTCACGGCACCGGTGTGTCCCGACTGCGACGAGCCTCCGGCACTGTTCTCCGACTCCCAACCGAAGGTTTCGGCCAGCCGGTCGCGTTCGGCCAGCATGGCGTCGCTTATCTTCTGCTGTTCTTCGCGCAGTCTTCTCACTTCTTCTTCGGTGAGGGTGCCGTCTTCGCCATACTTCGCCCAGCTATCGTAGAGGGATTTTATCTGCGAACTGTATTTTGTGGCAAGGACGGATTGCAGGATGGACTTGCGCAGGTACTTCTCGAAGTTGTTGGCAAAGTCTTCGCTGCTGCTGTCCATGTTGTCCAGCAGGCTGAGGTAGCTGTCCTGGAAACTATCGAGCGAGACGCCTGTCAACTGTTCCTTGACCGAGGCGACGATTTCTTTCTCCGTGTCGCCGTATTGGATGAGGTTGTCCAGATAGCCACGGAAGTCGCCGTCCATTGCCGACCAGAGGCCGCTGTAGTTGGTCTTGATCCATTCCAGTTGCTTGCTGCTCATGTTGAGCATGTCTTCCATCTGGGTGAACTTCACGCCGCCCAATGACTTGGAAATGTCTCCTGCCACGTCGCGCCAGTTCTGACCTTCCCACTTGTAGGAACCTTTCCACATGCGATACCATAGGGAGTGGCTGCCACCACTGCTACCTGAGCTCAGGCGTGATTTGGCGAGTTGCTTGGTGACTTCTTTCTCCGAGTTGAGCAGTTGCAGGGCTTCGGATCCGGCTTGGGTGGCTTCAGCACCGTAGGACTCTTTGATGTAGGCTTTCTTCTTGTCGAGAAGCTGATCCCACACATCCATCAGGACGTCGTACTTCTGCACCATGGCGTTGTAGCCGGAGTAGTCGGCACCGAATGCGCCCACCAGTCCGGAGGCAAGTCCCAGTGCGCCGCCGATGGCTGCTCCCCACGGGCCACCTATGGAGGCTCCGGTGGATGCCATGGAGAGGGTGGAGTTGGCAACGCCGCTCACTTTCTGCATGGTTTCTCCGGCGGAACCGCCCATCTTGCTGATGGCGCCGCCCACTTCGCTGACGATGGCGGATGCGCCCTTGAAGCTTTCGAGGATGTTTTGGGTGGCGGCAAACTGCTTTTCAGTGTCGCTGCCGGCAGCTTTCAGGTCTTTGAAGCCGTTGATGAGGCCCATGAAGGGGTTCTGCTTGTTCAGGGCGGCGCTCTGCTTCGTCATTGCGGTTATGATGCCTTTCGCATCTTCGGGCTTCAGTGACTTGGCGTAATTTTTGAGGTTGTCGGGAAGCTGTATGTTCTTCTTGCCATCTACGTCTTCAAGGTATTCCAGCAGTAGCCGGGCTTGGTCGATGGTTTGCTGTATGTAGCCGCTGGTGTGGGTGCCGGCTTCTTCGAAGAGGCGTGTCCAGAGGTCCGACTTCTGGAGCATGCTTTTGTCCAGTGCGTCTACGGCTTCGTTCTCTTTTTTCTGCAAGGTGTCTTTCTCACCCTGGGTCTTGGCATCGGCTATGCGTTGCTGATAATCGGTTATGATGGCAAGGCGCTTTTCTTCGTACGAGCCGTATTCTTTGAGGTAATTGTTCTTTGCCTGTAGCTCTTCCTGTTGGCGGCGCTTCTCCATGTCGGTAAGCGTCTTCTGGTAGTTTGCGGCGGCGATGTTGCTTTGCTGTGCCGCGTCGTTGTCCACATTGGATACTTGTTGGGGGGTGATGTTTACGCCGTCCTTCTGCGCTTCCTCCAGCTTGGCTTGCCGCTCCTGGCGTTGCTGCTCTATGCGGTCCATCTCTTTGTCGAAAGCTTCCCGGGCTAATGTTTCCTCGGTTTCATCACCTTCTTTCATAGCTGCCTGGAGCTTGTCCTGAATCTCTTTCCGGACTTTGAGATCGTCGTCCGCTAGCTTTTGCCGCCATTCGGCTTGCCGCTTCTGGCGTTCTTCTTCCTGCTTCTGTTTCGCTTCGGCGGATGCGTTGCTGTTTCCGCCGGTTCCGGCATTGCTTTTCTTGGGGGAGAAATCGCCTATTCCGCTTGCTTTGCTGAGTTTGATTGACTCGTTATAGGCAGCTTCCGCCTCCTTCTTATAGGCGTCGCGCTCGGCTTCCGCAGCTTTCAGGGCTTCGTCTTTCTTCTCTTTGCCGTTGTTGCCAAACCATTTGGTATCGAAATTATCTTCGGGTGTGAGTTTTATTTCGTTCACTTTGGCATCGGCATCCACCGCCTTGCTTACGAGGCTTTGCGCTTTTGCCTGCAGATACAGCATTTGAATGTAGGCTTCGCCTTTCTGCGAGAGCACCTGATACCACTGTGCCAGTGTGTCGTATTGCCCGAAGGTTTCACCGTACTTATCGTTCAGTTCGTCAATCTTCGCTTTCTCCTGCTCTTTGGTTCCGTCGAAGTCTTTCAGGGAGTCGGTCAGCCTGTCCAGTTCCACGCGGGTCTGTAGCTTCACGGCGTTTGCCTGCCGTTCGGTTTCGGCCTGTTCGCGGGCTTTCTCGGCTGCTTTTTCCTGGTTGTCGATGTACTTGTCCCAGGCGGCAATGGCGGCTGTGACGGCAACTGATATTCCCAGCGTGAGGGTTCCCGTCAGCGCTTTGGCGGCCACGGTGGATATGTTGAACGTCCGGGCCAGATAGGTGTTGGTGGCCGCAAGTGCTTTTTTGGCATTGTCTACGATGACAAGGTTGAAGTAACTGTTCTTGGTCACGGTGTCGGCCACTTGCTGGGCGGCCGAGGTCATTTCGACGGCCGTTTTCAGTTTGGCTTGCACGTGAGTCAGATTGTCCGATTTGAGTCCCAGAAGGGAGGCAGCGCTATTGGTAGCCTTGATGGTTGCCGATAATCCTCCGAGGGCTTCCTCGGTGGCTTTGATATGCCTGCTGCTGTCTGCCAGCTTCTCCATTGATTTTCTGGCTTCATCAAGCATCATTTTCTCTGTGAGATCATTGCGCTGTATTTGAGTTAAATTTACAGGGGCCATTAGTATTTTGATATATGGGTTTGGAAAAATGCCACCGGGTCTGTTGCTTCGGGGACCTTCTTCTGGTTTTTAATCATTTTCATCATATTGCGCCGTTGTTGTTCCTCGGGCGAAATGTAGCGTGGGGCATCCTGAGCCATGAGTAGCAGCAAGGGGTAGGGCACTTGCCACAAGATGTAGCGCAGGCTCCAACCGGTTGCCGTGGCCACCTGCCATACTAAACCGAACGGGCTATGAGGGCCTTCTGTGTAGCCTTTTAACTCCCGTTTTCTGATGGGCTCAAACTCGGCTTCATCGGATTGATTAGTTCCACCGAGTTGATAATAGTCTGAAAAGACTGTGGGTTGAGCATGGTGAGCAACTGGAACATGGACTCTTGCAAGAACAGGGGATGCACGCGCCAGCGAAGCCACCAGGCCACGAGGCGGTTGAGACATCGGCCCGTGAGTCTGCCACGAACGAGTGCGTAGGCCACTATGCGACTGATGGTGACGCCATGTTGCTGCATGAGGCGCATGTTTTGCTCGCAGTCATAGTCTTTTATTTCTGCGTAGGTGACGCCCATCGAGAGATAGAGGTTGGCTATGCGCATCAGTCCGCCCAGTCCGGGGGTACGCATCACCACGTGCCTGGGTCTGCGCTTGCGGGTGAGGTACTTGAATGGGCGGACAGGAATTGCCACACCCATGTCAAGTATCAACGCCGACGCTTTCAGTTGTTCTTTCAGTCGGCTTTCCATCATTATCCTTCTGCTTCGGTTTGAGGAGGCACGATGCGGTAGCGGGCTTTTCCGGCTTCAGTCGGCTTGAGGCACTTCACCGTACAGTCGTAGCTCAATACGCCACTCATGTTGATGGAGTCCGCCAGTTCGCCGCTGAGGCGGGCACGCGGAATTTCGATAGTGTGGCCACTGACGCACTCTACCTTGAAAGCTCCTTCCAAGTCTTTGAATCCTTCGGGTGCTTCGTAAGCGCCGTCTACGCTGCTGATGGTACCACCAAACAAGTCTTTACACATTTCGGGAATCAACTGAATCAGCTTGAAGCCGAAAGCGATGGTGCTCGGAGTGCTCACCAGTTCGTCTACCGGACCATCGTGCACTTGTGCCGCGTAAACAGGAGTTGTCTGTTTTGCTTCGCCTTTGGGCTGCAAACCATCTTGGCTGACCCAGCCGATTTCTTTACCATTGAACATGACTTTACCTACACCGTAGATGAGGCCGTTGTTTTCTTTTACTGCCATAATTTTGTTTATTAATTTAAGATAATTAAAAAAGTCGCCGTTTAATCAATATCAGGAGGAGGGCGGCAACGGCTATCTGCCCTGTCCTTATCCAAAACCATTGCCATGCTGAGGGCTGGCGAATCACCTGTGGCGGCATTTGGCTGACCGTGGTTGCGGTCTGCCGGCTGACGCGGGCGAGTTCCCGGCTCAGGAGGATGACTTGTCGTGCGAGGCTGTCGCAGGTGGCTGTGGCCTGTATGGAGTCGCCCGTGAGGCGCTTCACGCTGACCGTGGCCTGCCCGCTTCGGAAGCTAAATCCGGTGCCCACCGGTATCGTCTTCAACGTCCCGGCCGGAAACGTTGTGGTGGCGATGCTTGGCGGCACGGGCTGCTGTATTAGCGCGTACCCGTCCACCCGGTGCAGTGTGTCGCCGAGGTAGCTCTGCTCCACTTTCAGTGGTGCCTTGCAACTCGCTGCGCACAGGGCAATCAGTAGCCAGGCGGCAATCGCCTGCCTTCTCCACTGCCCGCCGCAGTTTGCCAAGTTCTTCTCTGATGGCATTGATTTCTTCTTTTAATGGTTCCACTATTTCGTCCATGACTATCTGCATGGCCTTTTTCACATTGTCCAGTTCATTGCTGCGCACGTTGGAGTCGGCAGCGCGGACGTCGGATTTGAGTTTCTCCACTTCCTGCAAGTAGCGTTGCTTGTCGGTGTACACCTTGAAGCCTCCTACGCCTATGATGGCGGTGAGCAGCCCGCAGGCAAGTTTCGTATATTCCAGTGCATTCATACTTTTTCGGTCTTTTCTCTCTTATAATAATGCCCATCCGGCTTCTACGTCCGCCATGAGGGCGGGGGTGCCGTTCTCCACCAACGAGATGGCGGCGGCCAGGGCGCACAGGGTGTCGTGGTCGTCCACGTCGGGCTGGTAGGTGGCGGGCACGTGCATGGTGGAACACACCCGGCGAATGTAGGCCGAAGTGTTGTTTTCGTGCGAGGGGGCCCAGCGGCTGATTAAGTCGGCCACCGTGCGGCAACCGTGCAGGCGGCGGTAGTTGCGCAGCAGTTTGAGGAGGGCGCGGTAACCGTGGGCCATACTGGTGAACTGGCAGAACGAGCTGTCCTGCGAGGGGCGTATCTCACCTTGCCACGGGGTGGCGGAGAGGCGGATGTTGCCGGGGTTGTTGTTCCTTAGTCCACGGGTCATGACCGGCCTCCTTTCCCTGCTTCCCCGGTGGGGGAGTTATGATGAATCCTTGTCTGTATCATATCGGTTGCGATTTTGTTGCTGCAAACATACGATGTAGGGTGGAGGGGTGCAAAATAGTGTGTAACGCTTTCCAAACATTGCGTAGCGGTTGCGGTGTTGTGGGTAAGGGTTACACTGTTTTTTCCGTTTCAGGCGAGCATTGCCGTACTTCGCAGATGTGTTGAGAGGCAGATTGAAAACGAAATGATAATTTAACGGTGTTAGATGATTGGCAGTAGTATCTTCATTCTCCTCCTCCCGGGAGGAGGAGTACCCGTAGGGGGAGGTGGTAGGTGAGCAATAAAATACCTATCAACCATAAAAAGGATTCTTTCTCACCTACCACCCCGCCCTTTGGGCACCCCTCCTCCAACTGGAGGAGGGGAATTAAGTTACTCCACATATCACACCGCTAAATAATCATTTATATATCAAACTCCTTTTGATTTATTACTTACTTTTTTCACAAATAAAATCTCCTGATATGGAACAATTAATGAATGACTTACTGCGGCAGATTGCCGGGAAGATGGGAAACCTCGTAGAGGTGGTGGACGAAGATTATGGGCAGCTCGATGCCCTGAAGAATGGTGAACCGGTCTATCCGGTTGCTTTTCCGTGTGTATTGGTGGGCATCCCCGAAACGGTTTGGGGCAATCTGAAAGCCGATACACAGCGCGGAGAGCCTACGCTGAGCGTGCGTCTGGCTTTCGACTGCGGAGCGCAGCCGCCTGCCGACGGAAGCACGGCTGTGGAGCGTGCGGCACAGCGCTACCAATTGGTGAAGCGCCTGAATGATGCAGTGCAGGGATGGGGCTTCGAAGGTTGCCGTTCGGCGGCAGTGCGCACCAAGAGCGTACAGACGATGGCGCCGGGAGGCATCAAGGTGTACGAGCAGCAATATGCCGTCATGCTCATCGAGAGAGAAGTCAGAACAGTGTGAGCTGAGCATCCAGCTCGCTCTGCCGTGCCATGATGCGCGGGTCGGCGCTGGCGTTGATGATGTTGTAGAAGGTTTTTTCGCAGATGGGATACACTGGCCAGATGTAGCGGCGCAGGATTTCGCGGTTAGACAATCCGCTGCGCGCGTGTTCTTCGTATATACGCAGCACTTCCGCCACTCTATGCGCATAGCTCATTCCGATGATGTTACGTCTCTTTTTCATAATCCGAAAGTTGATGTTAATCTGTTAGTTAGCTCTCTATTGCAAAGGTACCGAAAATGATGTACGCCTGCAAGAGGGAAGCGTAAGAATTTACCCGGTAGTAGTGGATGCACTACCCGGTAGTAGCGAGGCAACTACTATCGGGTAATGGAGACACTACTACCGGGTTGTTTTTTTCTCGGTCGGGGTAGGGGGCAGGCTATTGACTTGTTTCATCCGTATTCGTCCCTATTAGACGCCATTCCGCACTTTACACAACTCCTTTCCCGGCCTCCGGAGTACCTTTGCCCCGTCAGAAATCGCGATAGGACAAAGAAACGGTGGCCGCCGGGACCGACGTAACCGGGTGGCTCAATCGTAAGAATGAGAATCGTCGGAAAAGAAGCAAAAACGTAAAAATCAAAAAAGAAACAATGAGTGTAAAGTATTCCCTTGCTCTGATGAGCACCAAACCGGGCGTTGAAAATGCCCCGAAGAAGTATTACGCCAAGGCGCAAGCCGACGGTGAAGTAACCATGGATGAGATGGCGGACGACATCGCCTACGCCACCTCGCTGACTGATGGTGACGCGTTGAACGTTCTGCGCGCCCTCATCAAACAGATAAACAAGAATTTGGCTAACGGTAAAATTGTACGTCTGGAGAACCTGGGTTCTTTCCAGATGCAGATATGCAGCAATGGCGCCGAAACCGAGAAGAAATTTACCAGTGCAAATATTACGCGCGGACATATTCAGTTCCGGCCGGGAAAGTCCGTAAAGGCCACCACTCGAGCCGGAGAGGGTGGGCTGACTTTTCAGAGGGTGCCCAAGAAAGGGGAGGCACCACTGAATCCCGGTGGTTCGGGAGGAGGCTCCGGGGAGGGGGGACTGGAGGAAGATCCTCTAGGGTGATGTATTGGTGATGTACTTTCTTTTGCCTTGATGCAGGGGAAGTACTTTCTTTTGCCTTGATGCAAAAGAAAGATACCAAAGAAAAAATCAAGGCTGCACTTCCGGGGCTACTCCGACACTGCCATTCGCAGACGGGGCTCGAACTCGCTTCGCTCAGACAATCGCCCCTTACCTGCGCCTGACAGTGCCTACGCTGACGCCCCTA
>CAMTFK010000089.1 GCA_947071285.1 uncultured Bacteroides sp.
ATCCAACACATATTTCAAATCAGCACTGCCATCCTCATCAGAAGGGGTACCAACCGCACTGAATACAACTTCAACTTCATCCAGACACTCCTTCAAATCCGTTGTAAATTTCAAACGACCGGCAGTATAATTGCGATGAACCATATCCTCCAAGCCCGGCTCATAAATGGGAATAATGCCTTTCTTCAGATTTTCGATCTTACTTTCCTGCACATCCACACAAGTCACGTCAATGCCCATCTCTGAGAAACAGGTACCTGTCACCAAGCCGACATAGCCAGTACCAACTATTGCTATTTTCATATTATCTTAGTTTACTTTTGATTACAATTGATAAAAAGAACGATACCAGTCTATCGTTTCCTGAACTCCCTCTTTAATCGGCTTGTCAGGCTTAAATCCTAACTCATTTTGCAAAGCCGAAGTATCCGCATTCGTTTGATAAACGTCTCCCGGCTGCATCGGAAGATATATTTTTTCTGCCGGATGACCTATCGCTTCTTCTATAGCCTGGATAAAATCCATAAGTTTCACCGGACGCGAATTACCGATATTATATATTTTGTAAGGAGCGGTAGAAGAACTGGGATCAGGAGTCTGAGCACTCCAATCAATATCAGAAGCAGGGATATGGTCTATTACCCGAAGAACCCCTTCAACAATATCATCAATATAAGTGAAATCGCGCAACATGTCACCATTATTGAAAACCTTTATCGGCCTCCCGTGCAACATGGCATCGGCAAAAAGAAAAGGTGACATATCCGGACGTCCCCAAGGACCGTAAACCGTAAAGAAGCGCAAACCGGTAGAAGGAATACCATATAAATGGCTATAAGTATGAGCCATTAATTCATTTGATTTCTTTGTTGCCGCATAAAGGCTTACAGGATGCGCTATACTGTCTTTTTCTGAAAAAGGAACTTTTCCGTTCAGACCATAAACACTACTGGAACTGGCGTAAACCAAATGTTTCACCTGATAATGACGGCAACCCTCTAATAAATTCAGAAAACCATCTATATTGCTTTCCACATAAGCATAGGGATTTTCTATAGAATAGCGTACTCCTGCCTGAGCCGCCAAATTCACAACCATGTCAAAATGTTCATTGGCAAAAAGCATCTGCATCGCCTGTTTGTCCTCCAAATTCATGCGGACAAACCGGAATTGCTCATATGTATTGCTTTGAACAAACTTATACCAGTCAACAGCGTTTTTAGCAATGCCTAAAGTCCCCAAACGCCCATACTTCAGATTGACATCATAGTAGCTATTGATATTATCAAGTCCTACCACCTCATCTCCACGAGAGAGAAGGCGTCTACAAACATAAGAGCCAATGAAACCAGCAGCCCCCGTAACAAGAAATTTCATATAAAATTAAGGATAAGTATGAAAGAACAAACACAACAAAGAGATCAGCTATAGATTTAGCGGTCTATAACTCTATGTTTGCATGCAGATATGAATCATTTTCAACATTCTGCAATTCATTGGAAATATTTTGTTGTTCAATAGTTAACGAATCACCCCAGCCGTTCATAATCTGATGAGCTTCTTGCGCCAATTCCTCATCAAACGTCTCCCCATAGCAAGCTACTAATAGTTGACATTTCAACAAAGAATCCGAAATTTTTCCAAGAACTTTCCCGCTACGGTCCAATACCTCCTGAATTTTCTCTTCTTTATCTCCATGATTATAGTTCGTAGCACTATAAGCTTTCAGAAGAGTGACACAAAGGGCTGCTTCTTCATCATCATTCCCGGCTTTTTCGCCGTGCAAAGCTTCCGCCTGACTATATACTTCTGAATTTAATAGATATAAACGATCGGCATAAATGGGTTCACCATCCATACCAAGATAAAGAAGCTCATGCGTGAGTTGACGCAAAGCATCGATTTGAGACTTCATATAGTTATGAATTATAAATTAAAAACTATGAATTATTCTTCGGATATAGGAACAATAAGGGAGGGGTGAATAAAGGTAGTGGCTACTGCCATAACTCCCTGGATAGATACGACGACACGACGATCGCCTTTCACTCTGACAAATACACCTTCAACGCCTTCAAAAACACCACCGGTGATGCGAACGCGATCACCCTTCTGCATAGAGTATTCTGTCGGCGGCAAGTAAATGACTTGCTGATCGTAAGAACCGGCAATAGCTATAAAATGGCGCATCTGAACTTCGGGAATAACGATAGGTTGCCTAGTTTCACGATCCATGATGTAACGGAGAGGAAGAAGAATGGCATTCTCTTCTTTTATTTCATCAATCCTCTTTCGCGTGGCACGGATGAATATCAAATTATGTATCGCAGGAACAAGCTTGCGAATCCTCTGCTCCCTTCGCATCACATACTCATAACGCATCGGAATGAAGTTTTCGATATTATTCCGGTCCAGAAACTCTTTCAAAGCAAGCTCCCGGCTATAGGTAATACGCAAAGCGTACCAATATATTTCTTCGTTATTTGATTTGTTCACTTTAAAGGTGTTCAGAAAAGGATATTCTTTGGGGACACCGGGGGAAAGATACCCCTTCCGGTTAAAACGTCAATTCGTGATGGCGAATTTAATACGTTCAATGGCCAAAATTTGATCTCCCTATCGCAGGAAGTACAAACAGACACTCTTGAAGACTGAAAAAGCTGATTTAACAGGAAAGACACAGTTTTCGACTTCTTATATACTGTAAACGAACGACTTAAGCATCAAATTGTATACAAATCGTTCATTTAACGTGCGCAAAGATAAGAGGGATTTTCGAAAGAACAAAATGTTTTCATAAAGAATTCCTAAATACATCCCCATAAAGCAGATGTTTACACCGTAGAGAGCGATGTTAATAGCCTGAATTCAAGTTATAAATGTGACAAATCAGCCATCTACAAACTCTTAACAGCTTGTCGACAAACTCTTAATTCCTTGTCAACAAACTCTTAACTCCCTGTTGACAAGGTATTGAGAGTAAAAAAAAATGCCCCGCAAGAACCCTGCGGAGCATATCTAATACCTAATAAAAAAAACTCTTTCTACCCTAATTTTAGGGATTTTCTCAATCTGAGACTGTATTTTTTATCTCCATTTCTTCACAGCCTTTTTGTCTGCCGGTGTAGCCTCAATCAAACTGAGAGCAAAACCACCACTACGAGCCAGCTTCACTGACATCTTAGTCTTGCTTGTCACAATACCTTTCTTTATCTGATAAGAAGTAGGATTCTCTTTGTAATCAGCATCATTACCATCAGCATAAAGAGTAGCTACATATTGTTTGCCCGGTTCCAGAAAGTCCAGAGTAAAGTTGGAAGTACGAGCATTCTCATCAGTAATGCCGCCTACAAACCAGTTATTTGTACCCTTTGCCTTACGAGCCGCCGTAATATAATCACCCGGTTCTGCTTCCAGATACTTACTGTCGTCCCAATCCACAGCTACATCCTTGATGAATTGGAAAGCATCCATATGCTTCTCGTAGTTCTCAACCAAATCGGCAGCCATTTGCAACGGGCTATACAACGTTACGTAAAGAGCCAACTGCTTACAAAGAGTGGTCTGTACTTGTCCGTGAGGTTTATCTCCCATGAATTCCAGTTTTGTATCGAAAATACCCGGAGTATAATCCATCGGACCGCCAATCAGACGGTTGAACGGAAGCAAAGTTGTGTGGAAAGGTTTGCTACCGCCGAATGCTTCATATTCCGTTCCACGAGCCGACTCGTTACCAATCAGGTTAGGATAAGTGCGGCAAAGTCCCGTGGGGCGTACTGCTTCATGGGCATTGACACAAATCTTATAATCGGCAGCCTTGGTCACAGCATAAAGGTAGTGGTTATTCATCCACTGACCGTAATGATGTTCGCCACGGGGAATCATATTGCCTACATAACCACTCTTCACAGCATTGTAGCCGTTGTCTACCATAAACTGGTAAGCTTTATCCATGTGGCGTTCGTAGTTGCGCACCGAGCCGGAGGTTTCATGGTGCATCATCAGCTTCACACCTTTGCTCTTGGCATAAGCATTCAGCATTTTCACGTCAAAATCGGGATAAGGGGTTACAAAGTCGAACACGTAATCCTTTGATTTGCCGAACCAGTCTTCCCAACCTTCGTTCCAGCCTTCCACCAATACTTGGTCAAGACCATTCTCGGCAGCAAAGTCAATGTAGCGTTTCACATTTTCATTAGTAGCACCATGCTTGCCATTGGGTTTGGTCTTGTTGTAATCCGTTTCACCCAGTTTTACGGAAGGAAGATCATCCGTATAAGCCCAAGTGCTCTTACCGGCAATCATTTCCCACCATACGCCTACATATTTCACCGGTTTAATCCAGGAAACATCTTCGTAAGCACAAGGTTCGTTCAGGTTCAGTGTCAACTTGGAAGCCAAAATATCACGAGCGTCATCACTTACCATAACCGTACGCCACGGGGATTTGCAGGGAGCTTGCAAGTAGCCTTTAATCCCCTGCGCATCGGGAGTCAGCCAGGATTCGAAGATAAAATTCTTATCATCCAGATTAAGATGCATACATGAGTAATCGATTAAAGCTGCTTCATGCAGATTGATATAAAGACCATCAGCGGTCTTCATTTGCAAGGAAGTCTGTACGCCTGTCGGAGAGAAAGTGGTTTGTGAAGAGTTAGGAGTTATGGCTCCATCCATCAGACCACGGATTTCAGAGAGTTTAGACTCTGTATAGTCATACTCCTGCGTATCATAATCGCCCGGTATCCAGAAAGCGGTATGGTCGCCAGTCATGGCAAACTGGGTATGTTCTTCCTTGACAACGAGATAGTTCATATTCTTGGATAGCGGAAATTCGTAACGGAAGCCCAAACCGTCATCATAAAGACGGAAGCGGATAATCATATTGCGGTCTTGCGCCTTTTGATTCAGCGTCACAGCCATTTCGTTATAATGATTGCGGATTTGCTTTACTTCGCCCCATACCGGTTCCCAGGTTTCATCGAAAGTGGAAGTCTGGGTATCTGCCAGTGTAAATCCATTCATCAGTCCCGGATCATCTTTCAGCTCCAGACCGAGTTTAGAGGGTTTGATAACAGCTTTGCCTTTGTAGGAAAGTTCATAGATTGGTTCACCTTGTGCATTCACTGAAAAGTTCAGTTGCAGTTGTCCGTTTGGAGAGGTAATGCCCTCAGCCATTGCCCAATTGCTCACTAATAAAAGGAGCAGGAAAGAGAACAATTTGATTACTTTCATGTTTTTCATGATTTGAATATGTTAGAATTTTAATCGTGATGCAAATATAAGGAGGAAAAGGTATGCAACAGAAGGAATAAAATGAAAATATAGATGTTTCACCGGCAAACGTTTGCATAAGACATTAACCAACTGAATTTTAAAGAAAAGGCCTCCTTCTGAAAATATAGATGGAATTAAAGTCGTATCTTTGCCGCCATCTCATAAATAGTCCGATAAATCAGCTTAAAACAATGACTAAAATATTATTATGTATCTTTTTAGGTGGGGGTACAGGAAGTGTACTCCGATTCTGCATACAGGAGATGTTGCATGAGTGGATTGTCCCCTACTCTTTCCCGTGGGCTACGTTCACCGTCAATATTCTGGGGAGTTTTCTGATCGGTTTGTTCTATGCCTGGTCTGCCCGTTTCAATCTTGCCACTGAATACCGCGTACTGCTAACGACCGGTTTATGCGGCGGCTTCACTACTTTCTCCACTTTCTCAAATGACGGGGTAATCCTCTTAAAACAAGGGTTATATGGATTGTTTTTCACCTATTTTATATTAAGTATCGTATTGGGGGTATTGGCAGCAATAGCAGGAGGAGCGATAGGGAAGTAACGAACTACAAATAATAGACATCATTTCTGAACAAAATCCACTCTTTTCTTGTTCCCTATTTAAAATAATTACAAATAAGATCACAATTATGAAAATAGAAAAGATTATCGGACGAGAAATCCTCGACTCAAGAGGAAACCCCACAGTGGAAGTAGATGTATTTCTGGAATCAGGCTTTATGGGCCGTGCTTCCGTTCCCTCCGGTGCTTCTACCGGTGAACACGAAGCTTTGGAACTCCGTGATGGCGACAAACAACGTTATGGTGGTAAAGGCGTATTGAAAGCTGTAGAAAACATCAACGACGTCATCGCTCAGAAACTCATCGGAATGTCCGCCCTCGACCAGATGGGTATAGACCATACCATGTTGGCACTTGACGGAACCAAAACTAAATCTAATTTAGGTGCCAATGCCATCCTCGGCGTATCCCTTGCCGTAGCCAAAGCAGCAGCAGCTTATCTTGATATACCTCTGTACCGCTACATTGGTGGTACCAACACTTACGTGATGCCCGTACCGATGATGAACATCATCAATGGTGGTTCGCACAGTGACGCTCCTATTGCTTTCCAGGAATTCATGATACGTCCCGTAGGTGCGACTTCTTTCCGCGAAGGTCTGCGCATGGGCGCCGAAGTGTTCCATGCTTTGAAAAAAGTACTGAAAGACCGGGGTCTGAGCACAGCCGTAGGTGACGAAGGTGGTTTCGCTCCTAATCTGGAAGGTACAGAAGATGCTTTGAACAGCATCATCGCCGCCATCAAAGTAGCCGGATATGAACCGGGTAAGGATGTCATGATTGCCATGGACTGTGCCTCTTCCGAATTCTATAAAGACGGTATCTACGACTATACCAAGTTTGAAGGCGAGAAAGGTAAAAAGCGTACAGCAGATGAACAGATTGACTATCTGGAACAACTCATCAACCAGTTCCCTATCGACTCCATTGAAGATGGTATGAGCGAGAATGACTGGGAAGGCTGGAAGAAATTGACCGACCGCATCGGTAACCGTTGCCAGTTGGTAGGTGACGACCTCTTTGTTACCAATGTCGACTTCCTGGCTATGGGTATAGAGAAAGGTTGTGCCAACTCCATCCTGATTAAAGTAAACCAAATCGGTTCCTTGACCGAAACGTTGAATGCCATAGAAATGGCTCACCGTCATGGATATACCACCGTGACTTCTCATCGCTCCGGTGAAACGGAAGATGCAACCATTGCCGACATTGCTGTTGCTACCAACAGCGGACAAATCAAGACCGGTTCGCTGAGCCGTTCCGACCGCATGGCTAAATACAACCAGTTGCTCCGTATTGAAGAAGAACTGGGTACCAATGCAGTTTACGGTTACAGACGTATCAAATGAACCACCCAAAAATTGTTAGTAAAATAATTATTGTATCAACAGCAAGAGGGGCGAACCATCACGGTCCACCCCTCTTCTTCTTTAACCTTAGAATCACCAATCAATCTATCACCTTAAAGAAAACCTCCTCTCCTGATTGACTGTCGGGCGCTACCCAAAGACCGAAGTCTCCAGGTTCTACAACCTTAGCCATATCAATGTTCCAAAATGCAAGTTCACTAATGGGAAGTTCGAACGAAACACTTTTCTTTTCACCCGGTTTCAATGTTACGCGAGTGAAACGTTTCAGCTCTTTCACCGGACGGGTCACGGAACCAACCTTATCTTGTATGTACAATTGAGCGACTTCCGTTCCTTCATATTTACCAGTATTCTCCAAGTCAAATGTCACTGTCAGCACATCATTCTTCTTCAATGCAGCAGAAGAGAGCTTGACATTGCTATACTTGAATGTGGTGTACGACAAACCGTAACCAAACGGAAATAAAGGATCAAAACCAGCATCCATATAGAAGGAAGTGCATCCCAATGATGTTTGTCCTGCCTCAACGGCAATGTCATTCAGCAAAACTTCATTCCGTGTAGCCGGGCGACCGGTATTGTTATGAGCATAATACACAGGAATTTGTCCCACCATCTTGGGGAAGGTAACCGGTGTTTTTCCACTCGGAACAGCTTTTCCCCAAAGTAAGTCAGCCAGTGCAGGACCACCCATCGTACCCGGATGGAACGAGTAGAGAACAGCAGCAGATTCTTCCACCTCTTTGCCGATAGTCAATGGACGACCTGCCATCACGACAGTCACTACAGGTTTGCCAGTCTTAGCCAAAGCTGCAATCAAGGCTTTCTGGTCTCCTTGCAAATCAAGGTCGGCAAGGCAATGAGCTTCGCCTGAGAGGATGGACTCTTCACCCACAAAAGCCAGAATAACGTCTGCACGTGAGGCGGCTGCGGCTGCCTTTGCCACGCCTGCCGGATTCTTCTCGCGACTATATGCCAATCCCGGTTCATAAATCACCTGCACCTTGTCGCCATACATTTCTTTAATAGCATTCAGCGGAGTTTGCGTATGAGTCTTTTCACCATCAAACACCCATGTACCCATCTGCTCATAAGGTGCATTAGCCATAGGACCTACTACTGCAACAGTTTTTACTGATGATTGTAGCGGTAGCACTTCCTTGTCATTCTTCAACAGGATAGCAGACTCGATAGCCGCCTGCTTAGCTGCCTCCAAGTGAGAAGGAGCATACATGACGGATGGCTGTTTCTCGTCCACATAAGGATTGTCAAACAATCCTAAACGATACTTTATGCGTAGGATATTGCGTACAGCCTCATTGATAGTGCTTTCTTTCACCTTTCCTTCTTTCAGCAATGCAGGCAGTTCTTTCACAAAAGTGTAGCTTACCATCTCCATATCAACTCCGGCATTAACAGACTTCATAGCCGCTTCTTTAGAATCAGCCGCAAAACCGTGGCTTATCATTTCGCTGGCGGAAGCCCAGTCCGTCACTACCAAACCATCGAAACCCCACTCACCACGAAGCACATCTTTCAGGATAAATGCATTTCCTGTAGAAGGTACCCCGTCATTATCATTGAACGAAGTCATAAACGTAGCTGCACCTGCCTTGGTAGCAGCTTCGAATGGTGGCAGATAGACATTGCGCAAACGACGTTCCGGAATAAATGTGGAATTATAGTCACGTCCGCCTTCGGCCGCACCGTATCCCACAAAATGTTTGGGACATGCAGCTATTGATGTAGGATTATTCAGAGAGTCACCCTGAAATCCTTCTACCATGGCGGCGCCCATCACAGCGGTCAGATAAGTATCTTCACCACATCCTTCGGCAATACGTCCCCAGCGAGGGTCACGGGCAATGTCAATCATCGGTGCAAATGTCCAACGGATACCCACGGAAGAAGCTTCGATAGCTGCCACCCGTGCGCCGTCTTTCGCAATCTGCGGATTGAACGAAGCCGCCTGTCCCAATGGGATGGGAAAAATGGTTTTAAACCCGTGAATAACATCGCGAGCTATCAACAAAGGGATTCCCAACCGGGATTCCTCTATAGCCACGCGTTGCAACGCATTGATGCGCATCGGCTCTATCTCATTTAAAATAGAACCGACTTCACCTTTTTTTATTAAACTGCTCATATCCTCAATATTGCCATAGGAGGAAATCTGGTTCATCTGACCGATTTTCTCTTCCAAGGTCATCTTGGATAGCAGAGACTCTACTTTCTTCTCTGTTGCCGCATCACCTTTATTAGTTGCCACTTGAGTACAAGAGACAAAAGGTAACAGAAGCAAGCAAGCGGAGAAAATTTTCATAGCTTTCATACTCATTCAATTATTTTTTCTGAAACACACGTACGTAATCAATTTCGTAAGTTGCAGGTAAAGCTGACTCATCTATGCCTTGAGCACCTCCCCAATCGCCACCCCATGCAAGATTCAACTTCAGATAGAAAGGAGCATTAAAAGGCCATGTGTTTTTGTTTCCTTTCTTATCATTGTCGAAAGTAAAGTAGCATTTTCCATCTACATATCCTTTGATAAAGTCTTCAGTCCATTCAACCGCATACACATGGAACTCAGTCTGTGCAGTGGGTACCTTTATTGTTCCTGACTTTTGGGTACCAATAGAATGGTTATAGGCTTTGCAATGAACTGTAGATAATATCACATTAGGATCATATCCAACTTCTTCCATAATATCAATCTCACCGTCATCGGGCCAAGCTGTGTAATTTTTGGGCATCATCCAGAATGCAGGCCAGGTTCCCTTACCTTTCGGAAGCTTGAGGCGGGCTTCGAAATAGCCGTACTTCCAGCTTTCAACTGTATTCATGCGAATAGAATAGACCTCGTTGCCCACTTTCTTGGCTATGATTTTCAGTGTCCCATCACTGACCTGAGCACAAGTTTCTCCATTCTTCGAACCGGAAATATAATTCTGTATCTCATTGTTCCCCCATCCACTGGCACCGGTTTCATACCACCATAAAGACTCGTCGGGTGTAGCCAGCTTGCTATCATTAAACTCATCCTGCCATATCAGCCGGTATCCTTCAGGAGTATCAATTTCAGGATCTTCAATATCGGGCTTTGCCTCTTGTGATACCGGGACAGAGACACGTGTGGTTCCTGCCTTTACCACTACCTCCCCCTCCCGGGGTTGGTAAGTGGTGTTATTCTTGACAGTTACTTCAACGCTCCCTGTCGGTGTGCTACCCGAGACTTTACAACTAATCCAGTCCTCATCACTAAAGGCAGTCCACTCTTGCTCGGAGCTGACAGAAAGAGTTGTTACGGAACCTTCATGAATAGCCGATATCTGAGTCGGCAATACACTGACCACACGCGAGGATGCTTCCGGTTCCCCATTATCGCTGCTACAACTCAGAAGGCTGAGTAAACAGGTAAATATTGAAAATATTGTCATTTGTTTCATTTTCTTAGTCATATCAGTCCTTATGCTTTTGCAAGATGATATCTTTTATTGTCACACTAGTATTGTCCGGATTACCTCCAAAGTCAAATACTAAAGATATAGCGTGCATCGCTTCGGGAGCTTTAACAGAAGCAGTCCAAACAGCCTGTTCTACATCGGCAACCAAATCTACCTTCTTATCAAAGAAGAAGTTACCATCGTGTTTGATTTCATTACCATCCTCACCTATTTCATTTGTTTGCACCAACTTAACAGTTACATTCTTAATATCCGCAGATGAATTCAGGACAACATGGAAATCATACAGAGTCTCAGTATCCGAAGTAAGGTTTGTCTCAAATGAGAACTGGTTCTGCCATGCTTCTGCAGTACTTTGCGAAAAAGTCAAAGAATAAGATCTGCCATCCTCCACCAACTCCGGATTAGGTCTTGGGCTCCAGTCAGAATTGGCATAGAAGAACTTATTAACGAAAGTCGCACCGTTCCAAAGGTTATCTCCACTATCAACAGCAACCCAAGTAGGTTCAGGTGTCGTATCAATCTCAGGAACTTTAGTACCATCATCGTTGGCATGGTCTTTCAATACAATATTCTCAATAGTCATTTCTGTACCAGCAGCATTACCGCCAAAATCGAAAACAAGCTTCAACTTCGCAATATCAATACCCGGCATATCACTCTTCCAGAAACAAAGAGGTTCATTTGCCTCTAACTTCACATTCTTCTCTTCAAAGTAGTAAACACCATCGTTAGTACTGTCAACCAGTTTCACCGTCACACTTGGATGAGATACTGAAGCGGTAAGAATAACAGAGAAGTCATAATTCTTGGTGGTTTCGGTTGATATGTTCGTAACCATTGCCATTTGCGCCTGCCAGGTTTCGCCCGTAGCTTCAGGCAAGGTCACAGTGTAAGTGCCACCTTCCAGGGAGTACTTAGGATTTTCAATCTGCGACCAACCCGGAGCATAATAGAATGTAGGTGCATCTACAGTAGCAGTGGGCCACATATTGAATTCGCTATCATACACAAATCCACCGAAACCATTCATGATTGTTTTATCAACATGAAAAGTCTTAGAAATGGTACCGTCACTTATTCCATTAGCATTGGAAATCTTTACATCTACGCTATAATCACCTGATTTTCTATAATACTTCTTCATAGAAAATGAGGAAGAGTATGTTTTACCATCGAAAATCCAAACAGGTGTAACCCCTTGTTGTCCGTTAAAGGAAAAAGTTACCCAATTGGTTGTCTGATCTACATCAATCTTAATAGCAGACTCATAAGTAGAAGCTACGGGAATACCGGCTTCATTGGGCGTTACAAAATCATCAGGCGAACAGGATGTGATACTGAATGCCATAGCTGTCACCAACAACATTCCTCCGATATAGCTATATATATTTTTCATAATCCTTCGTTTTTAAGTGAATTAATAATTGTTTTGAGTTAATGTGCCTTGTGCAGCATCAATTTCACTCTGCGGAATCGGCAGGTGTTTCTTGCTGGCTGACCAGGTATTCGTACGGAAACCGTATTCATCGGGTACCAGCACACTGGCTGCTTTACCTGTACGAATCAAATCCCAGTAACGTTTACCTTCACCTACAAATTCAAGGTGACGCTCGTCAATAATATTATCAATTGTAGCCTCTTTCTCCGTTGTCAAGCCGGCACGTTTGCGTACGCGGTTCAGATATTCTTTTGCATCCCCGGAACCAGCTCCGCGAGTTATCAGTTCAGCAGCATTAAGCAAAGTCTCAGAGAAACGGTAGATGCGAAGGTTATTATTCCAGTTCAACTGGGCATCTGCTTTTTGTCCTGCATTATCACCGGTATGTGCAGCATACTTTTCAAGGAAGAAACCGGTATCCTGATATCTATGGTTATAGGTAAGTTGATTACCTGGATTAGCCACATTGTGAGCGTCAATCGCAGCCTGTGCATTCCAGCATGTAGCATCACGGCGAGTGTCATTATTAGCATAACGCTCATAGGTTTCCAGACGGACCGGACAGAATCCCCATCCCTCATCATGACCATCAGTTCCGTTAGGCCAAGTATGTGGACTAATCAAAGTAGGCAATACAGTACCACCTGCATTCAACGGGCCACTCCAGGAACGAATGGCATCATCATCCTTATAATTAATTTCAAAAATAGACTCTTTGCTCCATTCGCCTGACTCTTTGAAAATGCCTGCATAATCATCAGCCAAATCATACGAGCCATTGGAGATAATTTTTTGCATATATTGCAAAGCTTTAGCATAACGGGATTCGTCATTCTGATACATTACAATTTCGGCATAAAGCATATACACCATAGCTTCAGTAACACGACCGCGATTATCATCAGTCTCCTTCATTGGAAGTGCATTACGGGCAATCACCCCTTCAAGGTCAGTAATTATATTTTCGTATACCTGATCGCTAGATAATTGCTCGGCAAGGTACGGAGAAGTAAGATTAGCGTTATAATAAGGAATATTACCCCAGAACTTCCACAGCCAATTATAATAGAACACGCGGAGAGCAATAACCTGAGCTTCATAGTAAGCACGATTCTTCTCAGTGACATCCACAGCCCAATCCAGATAAGTGAGTACGTCATTACAACGCTTCACACCACTGTAAGCAACAGTCCATAATCCTTTAATGACATTGGTGGGAATAGCTTCGAAATTCATCATCAGGTGCCAGGCCTGGTTATCAGTTCTGTCCTGACCTCCAATCCAGATATCATCAGCCATAATATCACTCATTAGGTTGACAGGATTATACTCATTCATCCCCCAATCCGGCCAATGCAATGGATCATAAGCAGCCACTACTGCTTCCTGAATATGTTCATCAGTAGTAAAATAGGTATTAATAGTTTCATCCGTCGGAGAAGAAACCTCCAAGAAAGATTCTGAACATCCCGTAGCCAAGAAAACGGATGCTATCAAGCTAACTACTATATATTTATATCTTTTCATAACTTTTTATATTTTAAAGATGAGATATTAGAAAGTAAGGTTTGCACCGATTGTCCAGGTTCTGGCCTGCGGATATACACCATAGTCAATGCCAAGTGAAGTACCTCCGGATGAGATTTCAGGATCAAAACCGTGATATTTGGTGAAAGTAAACAGATTCTCTGCTGCTACATAGAAACGTAATGAAGAAATAAAGACTTTCTGAGTCAATGCAGCGGGCAAAGTATAACCTAACTGGATGTTTTTCAGACGCAAATAACTACCATCATAAACATAAAGGTCAGATGATTGCCAGTTCGTATTATCTCCCACCATAAAGCGAGGAGTACGGTTAGAAGTACCTTCACCGGTCCAGCGGTTCAGCATCCATGAAGGAAGGTTGGTAGCAGAAATATCTGTACGACGGGTTGCATCATAGATATCATTACCGATAGTACCCTGCCACATCATGCTCAAATCAAAGCTTTTCCAACTGATATTCAGATTTAATCCATAAGTCCAGTCGGGCATACCTTTTCCTATATCAGTACGGTCATCAGCATCAATCGTACCACTACCGTCTACATCCACGAAACGAACATCACCGGGAACAGCATTCGGTTGTATTAATTCACCTTTTGAGTTAGTGTAAGCATTCACTTCATCCATATTCTGGAAAACTCCTGCGGTTTTGTAACCATAGAAGTATGGAAAAGGCTTGCCATTCTCTGCACGACTGATAGTACCTGTGCCCTGGAAAGAGTCAAGGTTTGCCCAACCAGATTCGTTGCCATACTCAATTAACTTATTCTTTAGATAAGTAAGATTACCACCAATACGGAAGTTCCAGTCTGAAACACGGAATCTGTAAGCAGCTTCCAATTCAATACCACTATTTTCCATCTTACCTACGTTACCGATAGGTTTAGATTCACCTACATACGAAGGAATATTCATTTCCATCAACATACCATTGGTCGTTTTCTTATAATAATCGGCAGTGAAAGTCAAAGCATTATTAAAGAATCCAAAGTCAATACCAAAGTCTAACTGCTCTGATTCTTCCCATTTCAAATCAGGATTAGCAAGTCCGCTGGCTTTCACGCCGTTAATCACTTTCTCACTGGAACCGAAAATATAATTATTGCCAGTTGAAGTCAACACTGTGTATTTGAAATTACCGATATTTTCGTTACCGTTCTTACCCCAAGAGAAACGCACCTTTGTAGATGACAGCCATTCAGGGCGTTTTTGCATAAATTTCTCATTTGTCAGATTCCATCCCAATGAGAAAGAAGGAAATACAGCATAATGATTATTAGCACCAAAACGGGAAGAACCGTCACGACGAATAGTCACCTGAAACATGTATCGCTCATCATAGTTGTAGCTGGCACGGGCAAAAAGAGATGCCAGAGTAGCTATTTCCGAGGGAGCTCCTTCAGCAGTCTGATCACCATCTGCCGCCTGTCCGGTACTGGCATTGATGTAAGGACGACTGTAATTGATGATATTATTGCGTGTACCTTTAAGATAAGAACCCGTATTCTTCTTAGCCGACTGTCCTAACAACACCGAGAAAGAATGTTTATCAATAGTCTTATCATACATCAATACATTTTCCAACTGCCACACGGTTCCATCATGTTTCTCTGAATAGGCTGTAGAACGCGATGAAGAACCTCCACTTCTCAAATAATAGAGAGGAGTATAGCCATCGTTACCCCAGAAAGAGAGGTCAGCACCATAAGATGTTTTAAATCTTAGATTATCCCAAAGCTGTAATTCAGCAGAGAAATTGGCAACAAACTTATGGCTCCAGTTTTTGGCACCGGGCAAAGAAAGATTAGCAATCGGATTGGTCATTTCACCAAATTCTGAACCGGGAATACTAAAGAGCTTACCATTGCGTGAATCATAAATCGGAGTGTAGTCCGTTGTGTTAGCATACTTTTCAAGCTGTGCCTTTGCAGCATCTCCTTCATCATAAACGGTCAGCATTGGAGACAGAGACAAAGCAGAACCCAACGGGGACCCCCAGGTGGAGTTAGCTTCAATACCAGTACTTTTGATACGGGCATAAGAAAGATTGGAAGTTACCTTCAAACTATTCAACCAATTGCGATTTTTCGATTCATCAAAGAGGGTGTATTGTGTATTGCTACGTAAAGTCAGACGTTCATAGTTTGAACGGTCAAAATTACCTCCAATAATACCATCCTGGGTATAATAACCGGCAGAGAACAGATAATTAACTTTATCGCTCGCACCACTCACACTTACCTGATGATTCATCACCGGTGCATTATCATAAAAAACTTCATCCTGCCAATCAGTTCCCACACCATAAGAATATGGATCATTATACTTGGGAGCCATACCGGCATTGACATAGCCTTCATTCATCATAATAGCATATTCCGTAGCATTCAGTACATCACGTTTCTTCCATGCACTCTGCCAACCGTAAGAAAAATCATAAGTTACTTTTGTTTTACCAATCTTACCTGTCTTAGTAGTAACAAGAATTACACCATTAGCAGCACGTGCACCATAAACAGCACCCGAAGCGGCATCTTTCAATACTTCAATAGAAGCAATATCACTCGGATTCAAATAATCCAGACCGCCTTCAATAGGCATACCATCCACAATATAAAGAGGATCGGCTGCACCGTTTTCCGTACGAATAGTACCTACACCACGCACACGAATCTGAGCAGCTGCTCCCGGTTGACCGGAAGAAGACGTAACTGTTACACCAGCTGCCAAACCTTTCAAGGCATTATCCATACGGACCGGAGCCGTATTTGCCAAATCATCAGCTGATACGCGGGCAATAGATGCTGTTACTACACTCTTCTTCTGAACACCATAACCAATAACCACTACTTCATCCAAAGCTTCAGAATCTTCCTGCAACACGATTTTCAACTCATGTTTACCATTCACCGAAATCTCCTGTGATTTAAATCCTATATAAGAAATAGAGAGGATTGCGTCGGAAGGAACCGACAAAGTAAACTCACCGTCTATACCGGTGATTGTTCCTGTAGCGGCATTACCCTTCACCACCACATTTACTCCGGGCAAGGGCTCATTGTCCGTACCGCTTACCACTGTACCTTTTACCTGTATATTCTGAGCATATACAGAAGCTAATAAGGTAAAGCTTAGTAAAAATAAAACTGATAATAACTTTTTCATAAGTTTCACTAAATTAAGATTAACAATTCTCGGTTTCGTTCTCATTCGAACACTGCAAACATATGATAAATGAATAGAAAAATAATCTGAAGTATCCATTCTTAAATACGTCAATTCAAAAATCAGAATACGTTATCAATACGTCAGCAGCAAATAAACTACTGTAAATCAAGAGAATTAGATTACTTTCATCCAATACGTCATCACATGTTATAAAGCATAAAACACTATTTTTCAATACTACAATAACACTGTCTCTTATACACATCTCCGAGCCCACGAGACATGCGCAGATCTCG
>CAMTFK010000090.1 GCA_947071285.1 uncultured Bacteroides sp.
CATTTAGATATTATACACAGCAAAGATAGGCGAATATCCTCCAATGGATTTGCAATTTTAGATAATCCATTTTCAATTTCAGATAATAATAGCCTTCTGGCATACCCTATGCATCTATCCCCTTTTCCTATCGAATCTGTTCCTGAAGCTTCTGGAACACAATCATAAAGCTTTCCAAGCGTGTTCTGGAAGCTTTATGAACGCGTTCATAAAGCTTTATGAATAAACAGCTCAAATACAACTGATTATAGGTAGAAGCCGGATAACCCGATGTAACATCCCTAAACAACATTTTAACAATGATGTAACAACAGAAAACAAACGTGTAACATAACTATTGGGCGGGTAAAAGGGAATGGGGTACATTTGTAATATAAACATTAATATCATGAAACACATAGCAATTCTCTTAGTTTGCGCATTGGCGTACTCTTTAGGAACATGGGCGCAAGGCCCTATCCCTCATTCCCGGACTGGTTTCGATGTTGAAAAAGCAGGAATAGCCAAAGGGAAGGTAGACACAGTGAGTTACGACTCGAAAACTGTAGGTACAAAACGGAAAGCACTGGTTTACACACCGCCCGGCTTCACCAAGAAGACAAAATATCCTGTTCTTTATCTGTTGCATGGCATCGGCGGCGACGAACTGGAATGGTTGAAGAACGGCAAACCGCAGGTTATTCTGGATAATCTGTACGCCGAGGGCAAGCTGCAACCCATGATTGTGGTGCTTCCCAATGGCAGAGCCATAAAGGATGACCGCGCCACGGGCAACATCATGGCACCCGACAAAGTAGAAGGCTTCGCCATCTTCGAGAAAGACTTGCTGAACGACCTGATTCCTTTCATTGAAAAGAAATATCCCGTCATCAAGAATCGTGAAAGTCGCGCCATCGCAGGCTTGTCAATGGGCGGCGGACAGTCACTGAACTTCGGACTGGGGAATCTGGATAAGTTTGCCTGGGTGGGAGGTTTCTCATCCGCACCCAACACAAAGACGCCCGAAACGCTTGTACCGAACCCTGAAACAGCCAGGCAGCAACTAAAGCTATTGTGGATATCATGTGGCGACAACGACGGTCTGATGTCTTTCAGCGAACGCACCCATCTTTATCTGCAACAGCACAAGGTGCCCCATATCTTTTATGTAGAACCGGGCGGGCACGACTTTAATGTATGGAAGAACGACCTATATCTGTTCTCCCAACTGCTCTTCAAACCGGTAAACACCTCAAGCTTCGACCAATACGGCATTCACGGCATGCGTGCGGAGACCAATGTACGCAACTCCAAGTATCCGCAACTGACGGCAGACCATCGTGCCATATTCCGCATACAAGCACCGGAAGCACAAAAGGTTCAGTTGGACCTGGGACGGAAATATGACATGACCAGACAGGAAAACGGCATCTGGCAAACGGTTACAGACTCTTTGGGAGAAGGTTTCCACTACTATTCGCTCCTGATAGATGGTGTGGCAGTGGCCGACCCCGGTAGCGAAACCTTCTATGGCATGGGGCGCATGGCAAGCGGCATCGAAGTGCCTTTTGAAGGCGGAGAATACTATGCGCTGAAAGACGTGCCGCATGGCGACATCCGCATGAAGCGCTATTATTCGGAAGTAAGCCGCTCGTGGAGACGCTTCTTCGTATATACTCCGGCAGGATACGACACCCGTACGGACGAGAAATATCCCGTTCTGTACCTCCTGCACGGCGGTGGAGAAGACGAACGCGGCTGGGCCACACAAGGAAAGACCGACCTGATTATGGACAACCTGATTGCAGCAGGAAAAGCCAAACCTATGTTAGTGGTAATGCTCGATGGCAATATGCCCTCAGCCGGATTTAACAGCGGTGCGCTCAAAGCCTTCGAAGCCGAACTGACGCAGGCCGTCATCCCATTTGTAGAAAAGAACTACCGCGTCAGAAAAGAAGCGGACAGCCGGGCGCTTGCAGGATTGTCGATGGGAGGCATCCAGACGCTTTATGCCGGACTGTATCACACAGACCTATTCTCGCATCTCGGCGTGTTCAGCTCCGGCTGGCTACCTTTCTACCAGAAAACCGCCGATGCACAATACGAATTCATCAGCAAGAACAAAGCCGGCATCGATGCCCAACTAAGATTACTCTGGATTGCCATGGGAGGCAAAGAAGACATTGCATACCAGAACTGCCAGAACATGCTCAAAGAATTTGACGGGCTGAAACTGAAATACACATACTCCGAATATCCGGGCGGACACACTTGGCCGGTATGGAGAAACAACCTGTATAATTTCGCACAATTACTATTCAACCGATAACAGTAACCTTGAAGAAACATAATATTTACGTATATAAAGATTAATTTAATTATGAAGAAGAAGCAAGTAGTTTTATTATTATTCGCAGTTATTGCCATGTTTGCAATGCCCAAAGCGGCGGCAGGTAATGGCAAGCAAAACACATCCAAGTTTGTTTATCACGGAGCGGGTAACCCGTACCTGCCGTTATGGGAGCATCTGCCGGACGGAGAGCCCCGTGTTTTTGAAGACCCCGACAATCCGGGAAAGTTCCGCGCTTACATCATCGGTTCGCACGATGTCCGCTTCGGCAGTTATTGCGGGCCGGACATCAGGATGTGGTCGGCACCCGTGGAAGATTTATCAAGTTGGCGTGACGAAGGCCCCATCTTCACCTATCAGGTAGGAGGACAATGGGATGTGATGTACGCCCCCGACCTTGTTGAAGTGAAAAGAAAGGACGGCACAAAAGAATATTATCTGTTCCCGCACAGCCGCGGCAGAGACAGGGAAGCGATGGTGGCTAAAGGAAGTCGTCCCGACGGACCTTTTACACCCGTCAACCTGACTGCCGACGGCACAAAAACCCTGCCCGGAAGTATTCTGGGATTCGACCCGTCTGTATATATCGAATACATCACAGACCCGAACGACCCGGATTATGAAATCGGATTCAGAGCCTATGGATATTGGGGATTTCAACGCTCATTAGCCGCCCAACTGGATCAGAACACCATGTATTCCGTACGCCCCGGAACAGAGGTTATCCCCTATTTCATGCCAGCAGGTGTCCGCAGAGGCAACAACCGTGGGCCGAAGAATATTTCATATCCGCACATCTTTCCCGGAGAAGACCTTGAAGCATTCAACTTCTTTGAAGCCTCATCCATACGTAAGATTGGAAATAAATATGTGACTATCTATAGCGGACATTCAGGTCCCGATTATGGATTGGGCAGTTCCAACTCCACTTTGCGCTACGCTTATGGTGACTCTCCGCTGGGTCCGTGGAAGAGCGGCGGCGTTCTGGTCGATTCGCGTGCACCGGTGCTAAACCAGGATGGTTCACGACTGCAAACAACTAATGCAGGACACAATACGCATGGAAGTATAGAACTCATCAACGGACAATGGTATGTATTCTATCACCGTCCGCCCCGTGGCTTCGGCAACGCCCGCCAGTCGATGGTAGCTCCAATCCATGTGGAATGGGATAAGAAGCCGGTATCGGAAGGCGGTAAAGTTTCCATCAGAGCTTACGACCCGTATGCAAAAGATAATATCTGGACAGCCAAAGACAGCCAGGGGAATGAATACAAAGGAGCGGAAGTAACTTCGGAAGGTTTCCATATATTTGGTCTTGATCCTTATCAGTATTATTCCGCAGGATTTGCATGTTATCTCTCCGACGGACGTATCCAACAGGATTCATGGGACATCTGGGATAACCACGCTCCTATCACAAACGTGAAGAACGGCAATATAATAGGATATAAGTACTTCGGTTTCGGCGGATTGAATAAAGATAAACTGGGCCTGAAAGCTTTCGAAGGAACCAAAAAGGGAAACAAAACAGCCTTCAACCTCTTCCTTGCACCGAAAACATCAAAGACATTTAAAGTGAATGTTTGGTTAGACGGTCCGTGGGATAACGAAACCTGGAAAGGAACGAAGATAGGTGAGATAGTTGTTCCCGCCAATTCGGCACAGGAAACAACCCAGTTTACAATCGACGTATCGAAGTTTGTTGACCATTTGGACAAGAAACATGCAATCTACCTCGTTGCTGAAAGTCAGGAGACCGGCGATCTCTTTGATTTAGCTGGATTGGGATTCAGTTCCAACAAGAAGAAAATTGTTCGCCCGGTTGTCCCCAAAGTAAATATCGAAGTAAACGGGAAAGCAATCGAAGTGCCGGAAACTCCTGTACGTTCTACCGAAAGCAATGGTATCACCGGCTATGACATCTATGAGGCTGTCTACAAACTTCCCGCCGGAACAACCGGAATACCTACTGTGTCGGCATCAGCAACTGACAAGAGTGTGAAAGTAGAGATTATCCAGGCAACATCGGTTTCCGGAACTGCTATTGTGAAATTCGACTATAAAGGGGTGGTTAAAACATATAAGGTTGTGTTTAGCCCGCTTGCATAAGAAAACAAATAGCGATCAGAATATTATAGTCAAATAGAACTGATTTGCGAGAAATGAAATTCATAAATCATTGATATAAAGAGAATAATTTATGAAATTTGCAATACATTTCTATTTGACTATATAAACAGATTATAAGCATGAAAAAGTCATTTACCATTCTATTATTAATGTGTGCAGGCATAGGGGCAAACGCACAAGATAAGTTGTATCCCAACGAGTTTCCTCTCTCGCAAATAACACTCCTCGAAGGACCTTTGAAACATGCCCGTGACCTGAATATCGAGACATTGCTCAAGTACGACTGTGACCGCCTGATAGCTCCCTATCGGAAAGAGGCAGGACTGACACCCAAAGCAAAGTGTTATCCCAATTGGGACGGATTGGACGGACATGTGGGGGGACATTACCTCACAGCTATGGCGATTAACGCAGCTACCGGCAATGAAGAATGTCGCAAGCGCATGGAGTACATTATCAGTGAAATAGCCGAATGCGCCGAAGCTAATTACAAGAACCATCCCAAGTGGGGTGTTGGCTACATGGGCGGAATGCCTAACAGCCAGAATATATGGAGCGGTTTTAAAAACGGCGACTTCCGCGTATACAGCGGTTCGTGGGCGCCTTTCTATAACCTGCACAAAATGTATGCAGGCTTGCGCGACGCATGGCTATATTGCGGCAACGAGCAGGCAAAGACTCTTTTTCTGCAGTTCTGTAATTGGGCAATCGATATCACATCAGGTCTGTCGGACGAGCAGATGGAACGGATGCTTGGCAACGAGCATGGCGGCATGAACGAAGTGCTTGCTGATGCGTATGCCATTACCCACGAACAGAAGTACCTTGACTGTGCGAAGCGTTTCTCTCATAAACGGTTATTTACTCCTATGTCTCAGCGGCAGGACTGTCTCGACAACATGCACGCCAATACGCAAGTACCCAAAGTTATCGGTTTTGAGCGTATATCAGAGTTATCGGGCAATGAAGATTATCACATGGCAAGTTCATTCTTCTGGGACATTGTAACAGGCGAGCGCAGCCTTGCATTTGGCGGGAATAGCCGTCGTGAACACTTCCCTGCCAAGGATGCTTGCATGGATTTCATCAATGACATTGACGGACCTGAGAGCTGCAACACCAACAATATGTTGAAACTGACAGAAGACCTCCATCGCCGTAACCCGGAAGCGCGGTATGCCGACTACTACGAGCTTGCCACTTTCAACCATATACTCTCCACCCAGCATCCGGAACATGGAGGCTACGTCTATTTCACACCTGCCCGTCCCCGCCACTATCGCAACTACTCCGCTCCTAATGAAGCAATGTGGTGCTGTGTCGGCACCGGTATGGAGAACCATGGTAAGTACGGACAATTCATCTACACTCATGTAGGTGATGCTCTTTTTGTGAATCTATATGCGGCTTCGCAACTCGACTGGAAAGAACGCGGCATCACGCTACGCCAGGAGACGGCTTTCCCTTATTCTGAAAACAGTACTATTACTATTGCGGAAGGCAAAGGCACATTCAATCTTATGGTACGCTATCCGGGATGGGTACATCCGGGCGAATTCAAGGTCAGTGTAAACGGAAAGCCAGTCGATATCATTACAGGTCCGTCATCATACATCAGCATCAATCGCAAATGGAAAAAAGGCGATGTGGTGAATATCAATTTCCCAATGCACTCATCCCTGCGTTACTTACCCAACGAACCGCAGTACATTGCTTTCATGCATGGCCCTATCCTTCTCGGTATGAAAACCGGTACAGAGTCGATGGCTTCACTCATAGCCGATGACAGTCGTTTCGGGCAGTATGCAGGCGGTCCCAAACAGCCTATTGATAAAGCTCCAATCCTCATCAACAATGACATCGCCAGCATCCCGTCGCAGCTCACTCCTGTACCAGGTAAGCCGCTGCATTTCACACTGAGCACCCGCATGGAGAACAAGATTGAAGGAAAATTGCAGCCATTCTTCGAAATTCATGACTCTCGTTATATGATGTATTGGCTTGCTCTCACCGAAGGTAGTTACAAGCAATACATTGATAACATTGCCAAGCAGGAACAGGAGCGTCAGGCGCTTGAAGCAAGCACTGTCGACAAAGTGCAGCCAGGCGAACAGCAACCGGAGACCGACCACCAGATGGAAACCGACGAGTCATACACAGGCAACACAAATAATGTCTTCTACCGCGATGCCCGCAACGGACATTATTTTAGTTACCTCATGCAAACCGATGGTCTGACTGACCTCAAGCTACGCCTCAAGTATTGGGGAGTGGGCGAATGGAAAAGCCATGAGTTCGATATTTATATTGATGATGTATTTCTCCGTTCTATCAATAACACCGGCAAATACCGCATATCGGAGTTCAAAGCAGAAACCTATGACATTCCGGATACTCTTTTGCAGGATAAGAAACAAGTACGCGTCAAGTTTGTGGCAAAACCAAACAAGCAAATAGGCGAGATATATGAAGTAAGATTAATAAAACAGTAGGTTAGTGTCATGTGATATTTCAACGATAAACTATTTATAACCATGAAAAATGCATTAATTTCAGTATTCAGTATGATGATATGCCTTTCACTATCAGCACAAGTGGAAGAAACAATCCAAATCAACGTAAATGCCAACAAGCAGATTGGCACAGCCAAGGCAACCTTTAACGGAGCAAACATTGAAGACTTGAACAATCAGACTAATGGTGGAGTGTTTAGTCAGCTAATTCACGGAGAAGCTTTTGAAGAGAATGTAGATGTTGATTTTTTAAATCTTCCCACCAATCAATATGTACAAGTATATGTAGTTTTGGATGAAACAAGAACTCCACATTTTCTTTCTACCGCAAATGCCTATACCCGAACAACTTGGAACAACTTGTCTGATAAATATGATTTTAATTCACGAGAATTAATTGATAGCTATTATCAAGCAATAAACCCCAATAGTCAAAGAAGATCCAGCCAGCAAGCAACTCCACCCAGACCGGTAAAACCGATGAAGATCGGAGATTTGAACTTTTACGGACGTTTTGTTATCTTTGATAGTATTCCAGCCCAATATCAACAGATACTTTTAGACCGTATTAACGGTGATGAACAAATCAGTCGCTATTGGAATAAAATCCAGAAAAATACTGCCAAGGGAAAGTTTACTTTAAAAAGAGGAGATGCTTACATGGGCAGGCAGAATCAAGTCATCACTTTTGCAGATGGCAATGGAGAAATCGGTATTTATAATTCAGGGCTGAACAAACAAGGTATACATCTGGAAGCAAATAAACCCTATGACGGTATTTTGCGTCTTAAATCCAATGGTGCCGATGTAGTTTATCTATCGTTACGCGACTCAAAAGGAAATATACTGGCTGAAAAACCTTATACTTTAAAGAATGACGGTTCCTATGAAAAAGTTACATTTGAATTGACCCCATCAAACACAGATCCCAAAGGAAGTTTTGGTATTTCACTAAAAAATAAAGGAGAAATCGAACTGGGTTTTGTTTTTCTGCAACCAGGAGAGTGGGGACGAGTAAAAGGTCTTCCTGTTCGTAAAATGATGATCGATGCACTTAAAAAACAAGGCATATCGGTTATACGCTACAATGGTTCAATGGTGGATGTAGGCGTTGACACATACCTCTATCGATGGAAAAAAATGATTGGTCCGATTGATGAGCGTCGCATTTGTTTCCGCAACGGTTTCAATCCATATGCCACACATACATTCGGCATTACTGAAATGCTCCAAGTTGCAGAAGCATTAGAAGCCCAAGTAATGATCGGAATGAACATCAACGAGACATACGAAGACATTCGTGATTTCGTGGAATATGTGAATGGAGACACAAGTACAAAATGGGGGGCTCTGCGTGCAGCACATGGACATCCGACTCCTTACAAGTTGAAGCACATTCAAGTGCACAACGAACAATCCATCTCAAGAGGCTATGTAGAAGGTATGAAAAAATTTGCCGAAGCAGCATGGGAAGTAGATCCTGAAATGAACATCATTACTTCTCTCAATATAGGTTCACGCTTAGAGAGCTACGTCCGTGGTGGTTCTCAATATGAACTCGCTAAAGAAATGTTTGCATGGTTTATTTCAAAAGGAAAAGCAAACAATTTAGGATGGGATCCCCACTATAGCGGAGCAGTTAACTTTGCAGACAATACGAAAGGTTTTGAAAATGAGATGGGAATAACGCTGCAACGTGCATTGTTGGAAGATTTAGGCCACAAACTCACTTTATATCCAATGGAAGAAAATGGTAGCCGTTGTGATTGGGACCGTGGATTGGCTCATGCACATAATTGGAACACTCTACAACGCTATGCAGATTGTTTTACGTGGTTAGGTACAGCAAACACTTTACAGCCACACCGACAGCACTATATGTGGGATCAGGGACGGGTACATTATACAAGTAATGAGATTTGGTTTCAACCATCTGCCTATGAAGACGAAATGATGAGCAACAATTGGTTATTTAACGTCCTGGACGCTACAAGTAGCCAAGATAAGAAATTAGATGTAACGGCTAAAACCAATGATGATAAATCGGAATTATCAATCTATGTAGTCAATATAACAGACCAACCCCAAAAGGCGACAATTAATATAGATGGGTATAAATTCCAGTCCAAAGCAAAAATATGGACTATCGGTGGATGCGAATTAACTGATTACAATACAGTAGAAGCCAAAGAAACGGTTGCACCCAAAATTGAAACAGTCCGTATGAAAAGTAAAAACCCCCAATATACATTCCCCAAATATTCCTATACAGTCATCACACTAAAGAAATATTAATATTCAGATAAAAAGTGATTATTTTCGTGACAAATGAAAATAATCACTTTTTGTAGCAAGACTTCTTGCCTCATTTTGAAGCTAAATTTAATATGTGATATATTCAAACCAATCAAAGTCGGCAAAAGAATTATCTGCTTTATCCTTTGATTGAACAAAAAGCCCCAAATGTACTCCTGTAAATCCACCTATGGTTTCAGTACTTAGATAACGATATTCCATTTTTGCCAGTTGATCATAAGTTTTATTGTCTGTAGAATAAAGAAGATAATAAAAGTTACGGTCAGCTTCTATTCGCAGATAAATTGTAGAAGTATTGACCTGAATCTCTTTCTCAGCATGTTCCATTTGTCCGATGCGGATATTGGCTTGCACATAGCTCTTTCCATTACGTTTTTCTATCAATACATCATAATGGTTAGTATGTGAAGCATAAGCAGTCAGTCCAGCTTGTGAACCCATTTGCAATTTACTAAAATCAACAAACGTAGTTGCCCTGAAATTTATTTCTGTTTGTCGTCTTCCTATAAAAGTTGGTGAGCCGATTTGACTAATAGATATAGGAGTAGCTTTCAGCCGAAGATACCCTTTACGTGCCGATAATGAATAACTATTAAAATCAGGATTGCAAAGCCAACTCCAATAAAGTTCCAACCTTGTCCTTGAAAAATCATCTTTTTCCGGTTCCTGGGGCATTTCAATTTGTGGCAATGTGGGACAATTCATTTCAATCTGTATAGTTCCGTTCCCATTTACCACCGGCCAAGCATCCTTATCCCAACGTACAGGAGCAAGAAATGTTTCTCGACCCATGACGTGTTGCAAATAACCATGCGTACGATAACCCAAACAAATCATCCACCACGATTCATCTGGTGCCTGTATCAAGTCGGCATGTCCTAAACCTTGTATAGGACTATTTTGCATCTCCTTTGAGAAATGTGAAAGAATAGGATTAGCTGGACAAGGACTATATGGACCGTATAAGAAACGGCTTCGGGCTATAGTAACATGGTGCCCATGTTCCGTACCGCCTTCAGCAATCATCAGATAGTAATACCCATCTTTCTTATAGATATGGGGGCCTTCAGGATAGCGTCCTCCCAAGCCTGACCATAACTGCCTGATTTCAGATAACTGTTTGCCTGTTTCGATATCTATCTCGCAGATTTTAATATATTCGTCTTTCCAAAGAAAGTAACACTTGCCTTCATCGAAGAACAGAGTCGGATCACAGCTTCCTATAGTAAAATCAATTGTAATAGGATCGGACCATTCGCCTGCTGGGTCATTAGTATAAACATAGAAATGCTTCCGTGAAGGGAATTGAGTGGTTATCATATAAAATTTTCCATCATGGTAACGGATTGTAGGGGCATATATGCCACTATTTCCATCAGCTCCCTCCAAATTTACCTGCGAAAGACGAGTAAGGCATGCACCTATTTGTTGCCAATGAATAAGATCCTTACTATGGTAAACAGGTACACTAGGAAAATATTGGAAAGTGCTGTTTACCAAGTAAAAATCGTCTCCCACGCGACAAACACTAGGATCCGCATGAAAGCCAGGCAGAACCGGATTTGTAAACCCCTGGCTCAAACAGCAAATACAAGGCAATAGAAGAAGAAAAATGAAGATATATATTCGTTTCATCTTTTTAGATTCTAATATATTAAAATGACCTGTACGCTTTTTACAAAACATACAGGCCTGAAAAGTATATTTCTATTTTTGATATAACCTATTGATTAATATCCGTAATTCTGTGGATTCGGATCAGCCGGTTCCAAACGGTCTATATGCTTCTGCGGAATAGGGCGGAAGCGATGGAACGGCTGAACATTTTCTGCAGCAAGTTCACTACGTTCTTTTATTCTTGCTACAAAGAAATCAGCTCCATTACGTACCAATTGTTCAAAACGGTGTAATTCACCTTCCATTTCACGACCATATTCATCTAAAAAGAATATAAGTTTCTCTTCATCGTCCATCCCACTCAAGAAGTCTGTTGTTACTTTCATCTCCTCTACAGTAGATTTAGTTAAATCTGCAATAGCACCACCATCATATTTATAGAAGTTAGGAGTCTTCTCTTCACCTTCTTTCCAAGCAGCACGTTCACGTACTATATTCAAAGCTGCTGCAGAGTTAGTATAATCACCTTTCAACGCAAATGCTTCAGCCAACATGATATAGGTTTCTGCCAAACGATAACAGAAATAGTCGCGATAACCGGATTGGTCATTGGCTGATGTCCGTCGACTATCCAGATATTTAATCAGTGAAGGATAAGTATTACGAATGCCGTCACGATCACTTCTGTTATTTAGCCCCGGTCGGCTGATTGATTGCATAGGTATATACCAATATGGTTCTATTGCACGGGCAAAAGCCAGTTTTTCAGACATCGTTCCATTAGAAAAACGGCGATCTACATTCTCCATAGAGAAAACAATAGCGGTATCACCGATCGCATAACGCTGGCTACCTGTTGTTTTTCCAATGCTAGAAGGCCTAAAACTGCCTGTTGCATTAGAAAACTCTTCCCAAGTGACATTGGGAGCCTGATTACAATAATATACCCAAATATGAGATTTGTATAATCGTGAGTCTATTAACTTCCCATGTTTGTTACTTGTATAGTACTGCGGACCATACAAACCATCATCTTCATATAAAAAAGGAGTCGGAGAAGCTCTTCTCCAGGGACGACCCGTTATCAAATCTCGACCAATGCCATTGCTCGTACCCCACTTTACACTTTCAGTACCATTCCCGTTTGCAGTAGTCATAGGCATACCTTCTGCTTGGGTAGTGAACATCATGTGAAGCCAGTTACCACCTGTATTTACATCTGTTGCTAACTGATTGTTATAAAAATGGTCAGTAGAGAACTGAATATTAAATAAAACCTCAGAACCTGCATAATCATCGGGAGTAGGGCCACCTGTCTTGGGGTCATAGCGCCACAAATCAGAGTAGTCAGGAGCCAGTTCATGTAAACTACCACTTCCTGCTCCATTACCGAAATGACACACAGCGCTTGCGTATTCAATAACTTTATCCAAGTCTGTACTTTCTGCTCCACGCTCCTCATTCATGTGACTGTCTGACTGATTTCCTGCCCATTTCTGGCTGTAACGAAACATATAAGCTTTTGCTAATAGATGGGCTGCTGCACCTTTACTGGCACGACCGTAGTCTCCTGTCACTTTACCATCCGCATCTGCCCAAGGTAACATGTTATAAGCATCAGTAGCATCCTGAATAATTTGTGCCCAAACTTCTCTTTGCGGTGCACGTGTAAAGTTAAAGGTCGGCTTATCTACAGGCTGTAATAGTAATGGACAATCACCGTAATGGATGACCAGTACCGAATAATAATATGCACGCAAAAACTTCAATTCACCTTCACGTATTCTCTTGACATCTTCTTTCATGTCTTGATTGGAAACTAAGTATTGTAAACCAAGGTTCGCACGCGCCACACCATTGTAACAGTCCGTCCAAAAAGCCGAGAAAGTTTCATTAGACGGGTTCATAGTGGAAGTGTAAAGTGCAAAGTCTGTACCACCATCGCCACCAATGGTATACATATCAGTACCAATTTCCTGGAAAATGATACCCGAAGGCGTATTGGATGTAGAAAACATACCACGACCATTCTGATAGCATGATGCAACAAGGGACTCTACCCCCTCCGCTGTCTCATAATAACTATAGTCTGTGTTATAACCTTTTTCGTCTAGAAAGTCAGAGCAGGCAGCCAAGCATAGTCCTAATGCTCCTACAAAAAGTGTATGTTTGATATGAGTTTTCATTTTTGTTAATTTTTAATGGATTAGAAGGTTAAATTCACACCGAAAATATAATTCTTCATCGTCATGGGGTCACTATATGCTTCTTGCTTACGATCCCATGTCCGTCCGGCTTTAACGGAACCTTCCGGGTCATTGTTCGGATAACTTGTAATAGTAAACGGATTTTGTACCTGCACATAAAAACGTGCTCTCTCTAATCCTACATAATTAATAATATTCTTGGGAAGACTGTAACCTAAGGTAATATCTGAAATACGGACAAAGTCTCCTTTATTATACCAGTAAGCCTCTCTATTAGGTTGGTCAGCATCTCCTTTGGTAGGCTTTCTAAATTGGGTTTGGGTATTCTCCGGCGTCCAATAATCTGCATAACGAGTATTCATACGACCATCATGTCCTACTCCCGGATCACAATAAATGGTGTGTCCAAACATGCCATACATGAAGACATAGAGATCGAAATCTTTGTAACGGAATGTGTTACCCATACCTGCAGTCCATTTAGGCATCTTTTGCCCACGAATGGTACGGTCATTAGAGTCTATCTTATAATTACCGTCTAAATCTACAAAACGTAAATCACCCGGTTTATAAGAATGCCCGTTAGCATTGAATTTAGCCATTTCTTCCATATCTTCTTTGGAATATCCCCACACATATTTGGTATTTACATAGTCATAAAAAGTATCTACCGGATGATCGACAAACCACATATTTGCAACATCTTCCTTCAATCCACTAGCTAATTTCACGATTTTCTCTTTATTAGTGGCAAATTGTAATGAGGTGGTCCAGCTAAAATCCTTGGTTTGGAAGTTAACCGTTTCCAATGTCACTTCAAAACCTGTATTTTCTGTTTCTCCTACATTCTCTGTAATGCTACCAAAACCAGAAACTTCGGGAAGAGCACGAGGCATCAGCAAGTCATAAGTGTTTTGTTTATACCATTCAATGCTACCAGAGATACGGCCATTAAAAACACCAAAATCCAAACCGACATTATATTGTCCAGTAGTTTCCCAAGTCAGTATTTTATTGGAAAGTGAACTCGGTGCATAACCTAAAACACCTGCACTACCCCATGTATAACGGCTACTGCTTATCTTACCAATTGTTTCATAAGGATTAACAGCTGAGTTACCAGTCTTACCATAACCAAAACGTAATTTCAGGTTACTAATACTACTAATATTATCTTTGATAAATGATTCATCAGAAATACGCCATGCCACAGCAACAGACGGAAACGCTACCCACTTATGACCTTCAGCCAGACGCGAAGAACCATCGTAGCGTAAAGAAGCAGTCAACATATATCTATTATCCTTAAAACCATAGATAGCACGTCCCATCCAAGACATCATGGTCCATTGTGTGAAGCCGCTAGTAACACCTTGCGTTGTAGCGCTGCCCAAGTTATAATATAATTGCGATTCGAGAGGAATTCCTACGCCACTGGCTGTAAGAGGTTCCTGAGTAAATTTCTGAGTTGATTGTACGGCAGTCAAGTTCAGACTATGCTGACCAAATGTTTTTGCGTATGAGAGAATATGTTCCAATGTCCATCCTCTATCGAAAGTAATTTTTTGTTCAGCTTTGGCATTACCGAACCCTTGTGAAGTTGATGCCTTAGCATAGAACATTTGTTCTTGTCCACTGTAATAATCAGTACCAAAATTTACACGGTAAGACAACCCATTATCCAACTTAATCATGGCATAAAGAGTAGCATCGATACGATTTCTTTTCGTACGACCTTCTGTTCCAGTAAAGTCATAGAAAGGATTCCACAGCATACCTTCGCCTGTGGGGTGAGGAACCAACCCTAATGAAGGGTCACCATCCTGAGTTACGTCTCCACCCACACCATAATCTCCACCACCTCCAGGAGAATAATATGGAGTACCCAGTGGATTCCAGTTGCTACCTACTCCGGTCCCGTTGAAGTATTCCCAGTAGGCAAAATTCGTCGTGGCACCCATTGTAATATATTTACCCAAATTCTGGTCCAGATTCATACGCAAAGTATAGCGCTTGCGATAGGAACGTGGAGTGATGCCCTTATTGTCCATAAAAGAACCTGAAATGAAAACTTTGGTATCTTTACTTCCCCCACGGATACTAATATTATGACTTTGTGAAATAGCCTCATCGCGCATACCGGCACCCTGCCAGTCAAAAGTACGCAATTTTGAAGGATTATATGTCCCTCCTTCCCACGCACGCCTGACGGATTCCAAAACATAACCCGAGATATCACGCGAACCTACATATTCCAGTTTCTGATCATATTCCCAGTTAGGAGTCATAGAAGGATAAGTACAGCTAGGATCTATGGCATAACCACCTTCACCATCATATATATAGTTACGGTCTGCCTCACGTAAGTATTCCAGATATTCCGCTCCATTTCGTACACGGCGATATTCGTCTACTTTACCTATAGAAAGATAACCATTGTATTCAACATTAACTTTCCCAGTTTCACCTTTCTTAGTAGTGACCAGTATGACGCCATTTGCTCCACGTGCACCATAAATAGCAGTTGCCGAAGCATCTTTTAAAATTTCAATAGATGCAACATCCGAAGGATTCAGCACATCAGAGCCACCATTCACAGGTACACCATCAATTACAAATAAAGGCTCATTACTGGCTGAAATGGAACGATTACCACGAACACGAATCATTGGTGTATCGTTCAAGCCTCCACCAGCTACCATAACCCCTGCTGCTTTACCACGCAAAGCTTCTTGTATATTAGTAGGAGCTGTAGCCATCAGATTTTCTGCTTTCACTTGAGTAATAGCACCAGTCAAGTCACGTTTCTTTGCCGTACCATAACCTACTACAACTACTTCATCCAAAGTTTCGGTATCCTCTTTCAAGAGAATATTCAAATTTTTCTGCCCAGCAATATCTACGATCTGGGTTTGATAACCGATGAAAGAGATCCGAAGCTGTCCTTTGAGAGAGACATTCAATGAGAAATTACCGTCAATGTCTGTAATAGTACCATTAGAAGTACCCACTTCCGTTACATTAGCGCCAATTACGGCTTCACCCAAGGCATCTTTTACTGTGCCTTTTACGACTTGACTTTGTGCATTTACCCATATAGGTATAAAGCAAAACAAAAGTAGCAATGTCAACAACTTGAAATAATGAATTGTGCTTTTCATTTTACTATTAATAAAATTAGTTAATAAAAAAATATTTTTCGACAACAAAATTATTAAACATAACAATAGCAGATATCATGCTTCTATTGCAAATAATTCAAGTAATGTTACACCTTACAGATAATATGTAGCATGAACTTTCATTGATGTAACACACAAGTTTTAAAGCCAAGTAATCACATCATTTATCCTCCTTTTCATCGCAATCATAGTTTTGCATAAGATAATCTTTTTACGAAGAATATGCCAACAAGCCTAATTAAAAGAAAGACAAGGAAGACAGAAATTGAACAGCTACAGAACGAGGAAAATGATTGCAATGACGATCTATCAGCTTGCCAAATTTTACCCAATCAAGCGATAATCCTGACTATGAACAATCCCTATTTCAGACATACACAAATGATACCTCAGTGTACACCCCAAATTTGACATCTGCTTTTTTATATTAACACGTGTATGCATTGACGGAGACCAAGCATAAAGTAATCGACTGTGGACAGATAAGAACTTGTAAATATGTTGAACCACACTTGGTATTTCTTAAGTCTGCGTTTCTTTGAGAAAAAATGAAAAAGGCAAGCTACAATGCTGCAACTTGCCCTTTTCGAAGACATAATAATAATTACAATTCTTTAATCTTCACATTCTTAAACCAAACTTCA
>CAMTFK010000091.1 GCA_947071285.1 uncultured Bacteroides sp.
TACAGGAACCGATAGTGCCAGAGTACCTTTACTCATTCAACCGGATGAATAATAACTGACAGGTATTAGTTTGAATCCCCTTATTTATCCTTGTTTTGTATATGAAGAGGACAAATAGGGGGATTCGTATCTGGAATATACTATCTTTGTATGTCGAAGACATCTTTGGGTTGATTGCGACAGACAACATGACATTCATTATAAAATAAAACTTTATATGAGACGAATCTTTGTTAGCTTACTGCTTTTATCTCTGTTTTTTATGGGTTATGCCCATGAGCCGGAATTTTCAACAGCCGGTTTCTTCCGGTTACCGGATACCGGGCGTGATGTGTACTCGATGAATCCTGCCTGGCGCTTTTATAAAGGAAGTGTGGTGGGTGCCGAAGCAAAAGAATTTGACGACAAAACCTGGCAGGTGGTGTCTTTACCTAATGGTATCGAGTATCTTCCTACTGAGGCTAGTGGTTGCATCAATTATCAGGGGGAAGTATGGTATCGTAAACACTTTACTCCATCCGAAGCATTGAAAGGAAAGAAACTGTTTCTGCACTTTGAAGCCATTATGGGTAAAAGTAAGATTTATGTAAACGGTAAATTATTGGCAGAGCACTTTGGAGGCTATCTTCCCGTATCGGTAGATGTGACTGATGCATTAAAGTGGGGAGAGGACAATGTGATTGCGGTGTGGGCTGATAATAGCGACGATCCGACCTATGCGCCTGGAAAACCACAAGATGTGTTAGATTATGCCTATTTGGGAGGCATTTATCGGGATTGCTGGCTGATTGCACATAATTATGTGTTTATCACGGATCCGAATTACGAGAACGAAATAGCAGGAGGCGGACTGTTTATTGCCACAGATCGTGTATCGGAGCAATCGGCAGATATTCTCTTGAAAGCGCATATACGTAATGAAGACAAACAGGGCTTTGCAGGAAAAATTTCCTATTCTTTAGTAGACCGTGAAGGAAAAGAAGTGGCATCGTCAGATGTGAAACTGAATATCCGTAAAGGGACTGCGACAAGTCATAATGGAAAGATGAAAGTAGAGCAGCCGCATTTATGGACTCCTGAATCACCTTATCTGTATAATCTGTGTGTACGTATTTATGATAAGAATGGAAATGTAGTAGACGGTTATCGTCGTCGCGTCGGTATCCGTAGTATCGAATTTAAGGGAAAAGATGGCTTCTGGCTGAATGGAAAACCTTATGGTAAACCTTTGATGGGAGCTAATCGGCATCAGGATTTTGCAGTTGTAGGAAATGCGGTTGCCAATAGTATTCACTGGCGTGATGCCAAGAAACTGAAAGATTTGGGGCTGGAAGTAATCCGTAATGCACATTGTCCGCAAGACCCGGCTTTTATGGATGCCTGTGATGAACTTGGCCTGTTTGTTATCGTGAATACTCCGGGATGGCAATTCTGGAATGACGAACCCATTTTTGCCAAACGGGTTTATAATGATATACGTAATATGGTTCGCCGTGACCGTAACCATCCTTGTGTATGGCTGTGGGAACCAATCTTGAATGAGACATGGTATCCGGAAGATTTTGCCGGGCGTGTGAAAGGGATTGTTGATGAGGAATATCCTTATCCATCCTGCTATTCCGGTTGTGATGTGCAAGCCAAGGGCTCGCAATATTTTCCGGTGCAGTTTACCCATCCGATGGATCTTTCAAAACGTGATCCTAAAATAACTTACTTTACACGCGAGTGGGGAGATAATGTCGATGATTGGAGTTCGCACAATTCTCCAAGTCGCACAGCCCGTAACTGGGGAGAACAGCCCATGCTTATACAGGCTGCTCATTACGCTTCTCCTTATTATAATTACATTTGCTATGATGGTTTGTATAAAGAGTCTCCCTGGCATGTGGGCGGATGCTTGTGGCATTCGTTCGATCATCAGCGGGGATACCACCCGGACCCGTTCTATGGTGGATTGATGGATGTATTCCGTCAGCCTAAGTATTCTTATTATATGTTTAAGGCGCAACGTCCGGCTGTCGTTTCCGAGAGTTTGGCAGAAAGCGGACCGATGGTTTATATCGCTCACGAGATGACACCGTTCTCAAGCAGAGATGTAACGGTGTATTCCAACTGCGATGAAGTTCGTTTGACTGTGAATAAAGATGGGCAAACTTATACCTATAAAAAAGACAAGACACGAAAAGGAATGCCTTCTCCGGTAATAACTTTCCCCGGGATATTTGACTTTATGGTTGATAAGAAGATGACTCGTGAAAAGCATGATGCGGACGTCTATTTCCTGGCAGAGGGACTGATGGATGGCAAGGTGGTGGCTACACATAAAGTAATGCCCGCCCGCCGTGCAGAACAGATTCGTTTGAGAGTAGACAACGAAGGAATCGGACTGCGTGCTGATGGATCTGATTTTGTTACTGTTGTGGCAGAAATCACGGATAAGAATGGAAATGTAAAGCGTTTGAATAATTATTATATCAAGTTCTTTGTAGAAGGAGAGGGACGTATTTTGGGCGGAGCTAATGTCTTGGCAAATCCTGCTCCGGTGAAATGGGGCAGTGCTCCCGTATTGATCCAGTCGACCACGACTCCCGGAAAGATTAAGGTAAGAGCCAGTGTTTTGTTTGAGGGATCACAGATGCCTGTAAGCGGTGAACTGGAACTAACATCTTCCGTTCCAATGTATCCATTGATATTTGATAAGAAAGAAAAAGCGCTGCCTAAGCCATCCGAATCGTTCTCCATGGACAAGAAGAGTGATGCTGAACTGGAGTTGGAACGCCGCCGTCGTGAACTGAATGAATTAAAACTGAAAGAAGTGGAGCAACAACAGACAGATTTCGGTGAGAAAGTAGATTAAGACTACTCATTACAACAATTTACTGTTCCGGTGTGTTTTTTAGTAACCGGAGATAGAGAGTAAATGATATATTCTTTAGGCACGGGATACGCATTCCGTGCCTAATTTTTTATGTTTCATTTTTTATCTCTATCTTTGCGATACATAATAAATAAGGACGTATGGAAAAAATTGAAATAGAAGAGAAGATTGTAGCTATGCTAAAGACAGTGTACGATCCGGAGATTCCGGTCAATGTATACGATCTTGGACTGATTTATAAGATTGACGTCTCCGATAGTGGAGAAGCGGCACTCGATATGACGCTGACAGCTCCCAATTGTCCGGCTGCTGATTTTATTATGGAGGATATTCGCCAAAAAGTGGAGTCAGTAGAAGGAGTGAATTCCGCCACCATCAATCTGGTCTTCGAACCTGAATGGGATAAAGACATGATGAGTGAAGAAGCCAAATTGGAATTAGGTTTTCTTTAATCGTTCTATGTCAGGCAGTGCTCTGATTTTATAAGTTGTAATTCGTTATTAGATCTCGTAACTGGTAATTAAATGAAGAACATTTATTTTCTTTCCGATGCACATCTTGGTTCTCGTGCTATTGAGCACGGGCGTACTCAAGAACGGCGTTTGGTGAACTTCCTCGATAGTATAAAGCATAAGGCTTCCGCCATTTATCTACTGGGAGATATGTTCGACTTCTGGTATGAATTCCGGCTGGTAGTTCCTAAGGGGTACACCCGTTTCTTGGGGAAGCTCTCCGAACTAACAGATATGGGTGTAGAGGTGCATTTTTTTATAGGTAATCATGACATCTGGTGTGGAGACTATCTCACCAAAGAGTGTGGTGTCATCATGCATCGCGAACCATTGACTACTGAAATCTACGGAAAGGAGTTTTATCTTGCTCATGGTGACGGCTTGGGTGATCCGGATAAGAAGTTCAAGCTACTTCGTTCGATGTTCCACAGCAAAACTTTGCAAACGATGTTTTCTGCTATTCATCCCCGCTGGAGTGTTGAATTGGGTTTAACATGGGCTAAGCACAGCCGACAAAAACGGGCGGACGGAAAGGAACCGGATTATATGGGAGAAAACAAGGAACACTTGGTACTATATACCAAAGACTACTTGAAAAGCCATCCCAATATCAACTTCTTTATTTACGGACATCGTCACATTGAACTGGATTTGATGTTGAGCGCCACCTCCCGTGTGTTGATTTTGGGAGACTGGATTAACTTCTTCTCTTATGCCGTGTTTGACGGAGAGAATCTCTTTTTGGAAGAGTATATCGAGGGAGAGACACAGGTCTAATTATGTTTCAACAAAATAAAAGGTCAGGCATAATACGGAACAAAATATAAAACAAGGGCACAAAGAAGTAGCAGAAAAATAACCTGCCATCTTTGTGCCTTTGTTGTTAGAGAATCTTCAATGCTTATTAGTTAAATCTTCCTTTCTGCTCAAAACACCCGCTCGTTATTCGGCAAAGTTGGTGTATAAGCGGAACTCGTGTGCAGGAACACTGATCTTTTTTTCTCCCTCCACGGGATTCCCATTTTCCAGATATAGATACCATGTACCTTCAGGAATAGTATAATCGATAGATGCATTGGTGAAATTCGCATACACATGAAGTTGTTTCCCATTCACAGCTTTCAATGTCAGTGTACGTCCATTATCCCAATCATTATAACTGACTTTCCAGGTAAATTGAGAAGAAGCGTTGAATAAATCGGAGTGTGTTGTCCGTAGAGTGATTAGTTTTGTATAAATATCTACCAAGCTTTTACGCTCTGTCTGATATTCCCAAAGGACTGGTTTCTTTCCGGTACGTCCATTTTCGTCTATTGAAATATCATACCCCATTTCGCCGAATTGCCAAAGCATTTTCGGACCTGGAACCGTAAAGAAGAATGCGGCGTTGGATGATAACTGTTTGAGCCGTTCGGACAGGTTGGTTTTTAAGGCTCCATTTCCGTATTCAATCTGTTTATAGGCACACCGCTCTTCGTCATGACTTTCCATATAGCCCACAAATTGATTCGGACGGGTGGTGTCATATAATCCGGAGAAATCACTATTATCTTTCCAGCCCATAGCCGACTGACAATAAGAATGGTTCATATTCCTCCAAAAATGAATTCCTTCTGTGGCTAAAGTTGTTTCTTCATTTGCACAGAAATGTTCCATGGTAACCATTGCATCTTCTTTGACAGCTTTTACGGCTTCGTAGTATTCTTTCAGTACTGATACACGAGCAGGGTCGGTTGCCGCCAAATCATCATCACCTGTTGTCTGTTTCTGTGTGAAACCTTTGGTGAAATCGAAACGGAAACCGTCGATGTGGTAAGTATCTAACAGATATTTCAGGTTGCGTTTGACAAAAGCTTTTGTTTGTTCTGAAGTGTGATTGAAATCATCCGGTGAAAAAACATACTTCTGATGCGGTGTTACAGCGTTCAGCCATGGATTCTTAGTGGAAGGGCGGTTATTAAACGTATCCCAGTACATACGGGCAAACGGATTATCATTGTTCGTATGGTTGTAGACTACATCGAAAATAACGGCGATTCCATTCTGATGGCAGGCGTCAATAAAAGCTTTATATTCATTTTGAGTTCCATACGAGGCATCCAGTGCAAAGTATAGTCCGGTGTTGTATCCCCAACTGTCATTACCTGCAAATTCTTGTACAGGCATCAGTTCGATAGCATCTATTCCCAGTTCTTTTAAGTAAGGCAGCTTTTCCATTGCTCCTGCCAGATTTCCACTGGAAGTAAAATCCCGCAACAAGAGCTCATAGATAACCGGATTTTCTTTATTCTTCATCTCAAATTCTCCGGCACTCCATTGATAGGGTTGTGGGTTTGTGCTTACGACTGATACGTAAGGTGCTTGTGCGCCAGTGGGAAAGTTGGTATCCACTCCCTTTTCCAATGCTTGCTCACAATAAGGATCGCACAAGTAAGTACCGCCATCCGAAGCACTGTACACAAAGTACTGGAAGTGTGTTTCACCGGCAGTCAATTCCTCCAGAGTGATCCACCAGCAATGGTTTGTTTCGTCATATTTCATCATGTAGCGACTATCCAGTTTCCAGTTGTTGAAATTACCTGTTACAAATACACAATCTTTATGACCGCCCTGACTGTCCTTATCATATAATACAAGCGTTATCGAAGTGGCCGAATGGATATGAATACCCTCTTTTTCTTCTCCGGATATGGGGAGAGGGGCTTTTTGCGGTTCTTCCCAGATAAATCCGTTTTGACTATCTTCTACTAAAGTTGCGTAATCGTAGGTTTGTTGGCTACCTTCCGCATCACGTACAATCAGGTTAATGGTCTGTAAGGGAGTAGATGGAGCAACAGAATAGAAATGGCGGATAGATGAGGAAAGGGTGATACTCCACACATTGTCCTTTGTCTTTTTCAGTCTGTATTTATTCTGATTATCTCCCCATGTAGGTGCACCTGTCCAGTTTGCTCCTGTTCCGGAGTGTAAGTACAAGTCGTCAGCGTAACCATAGAAGTTACTTCCTTCGGGTGCTTTGAAGGTGATAGTCAGTGGTTCATCCGCTTTAGGAATAGCCGGATCAAAATTAAATCCGTCGTGGAGAACTTGTTCTTCCGGGGCAGGATCAGTTCCGGACGAAGGACGCTCGCCCGGCATCAACGGATCATCATCTGAACAAGCTCCAAAGCTGTTGAGTATCAGCAATAAAAGGAGCCAAATATATTTAAAGTCTTTCATAAGCCTTATTTTAGAATTCTTCTTCCAATGTAGTGGTACTATATTTAGCTTTGAGTGTGTCAGATTTCGATCATATCTCAAATCTCCTCTTTCCCGAAGAAGGAGACTTGAGATATGATCGTAATTGATTCTACTCGTTGTGCTGTTTAAGAGTGTCTGATAGTTATTCGACTTTACCTTTGCCTGTCGTAAAGTTAATATGGACTTTCTGACCGGCTTTTACATTACATTCGTAGCCAAGTTCGCTTAGATTATCCGATACGTTCTTATTCTCACGGTAAACGATAGTACCATCGCCTTCATTAGCCAGATCAAGTGTAAATTCGCTCTTCCACCAGCCTCCGGCATCTACAGCCGTAGTAGAAATACGTGCCATGCCTGTAACGGTTGCTGCCGGTGATATGAAGTCGCTTGTTTTATCGGTCGGAATCCTGAACAAGGTCGTTTCATCGCAATTCCACGAATTGTTAATCACACCTCCCAACAGGTAAACTTCCGGCAAACGGAATGAAATTGTTTTTCCTTCTGTAGTCACTGCGACAATTACCAGATACCATCCGGATTTACCAATGCCAATATTGCCTCCTGAGGATGTTAATTCGGCGAAATCAATTGCTTCCGGAGATAAGATTTCTTCGTCATAACCAAAGTCTCCTTCCCATTTTCTAACCGGAGCAAACTTGATTTGGTCTCCCGCCGTATAATATTGTATACTCCAGAACATTCCGGGAGTCTGTGTGACAGGAACCATTTCAGGAGCTACTGCCCAATCCCACCCAAGACTGTACGGAGATCCATTGATGTACATGTGCTCGGGTAGATCCTCCTTGATTGTGTATGTATAATCTTCTACATTAATCGTAATTTTCATTTTCTTTCCGCCGGCGCAGGTGAGATTATCCGGGTCGGCTCCTTCTTTATCCCTGAAAGCCAATAATCCCGGATCCGGATCTTCTATTACTTTGGAAGCACCCAAGGCTCTTTGCCAGGCATCCGGAGCTTCTATCGCACTTCCCGGGACAATCTTGAAATCAAACTTCTCTTCCGACTCGACGACTACTGAAAAGAGATACTGATTGTCTTTGTCTACTTCGAGCTTTGTGGCTGTCGATTTGTCCATCTGCCAGCTGTTTAGATCACCTACTATATAGTATTCCGTATCCACAGCCGGAGTTGCGACCGGAGTGATGGCAGATTGCATTTCCGGGTATTCAGTCAGTGAAGTTGCTTCACCGTTGGTTGTCATGACTACCGGTGTCAGCTTTAAAGTGACTTCGCGCTCTAAAGATTTTTGTGACTTATACAAACTTGCCACTTTTTGGTCAAGTTCTGTCAACCTGACTTTTATATTCCCATCTTTTACTTTTGACGGTAGATTTAATATCTGCCCTTCGGCAACTAATTCTATATTACAAGCTGTGAGTGAGAAGTTTTCTGCAATCGAAGAAACAGAGGCGATTACCACAGAATCGCCCGGCTGTTCTTCAAGTTTCATACTGGCAACCGGAGTTATATCTACCATTGCAGTTATAGCTTCTTCCTGGGGATTGGACTGGGGATCAGCCCAGTCCTTAAAATCTTCATCGCAAGCGGTGAAAGCTGCCGAAGCAAGCAACAGACACGCCATATATGATAATCTTTTCATGATATTCAGTTATTAAAGTTAACGATTATTGAGTAACGGAACCTGTTTTCTGAACAAAGTTCAGATTTATTTTCTGCCCTGCCTTAACGTTTATCGCATATTCAGGACCTATTTCCGACCAACTGTCAATCACACTTTTGTTTTCACGGAACACGATTTTTCCATTAGGTATAGCGAACTCCGTACGCCACCAGTCTTCTCCCGGAACTTTGACGGACATACGCAATTCTCCGCCTCCGGTGCATACCGGTGAAACAAAGTCTGCATCTGCCGTTGTTGGTGCTTGGAATTTGCCTTTATCGCCGAATGTCCAATCTCCTATAGCATTGCCTATCAGACAAACTTCGCCCGGAGCAATATCCAGCGTAAAGGCATAATCAGTCCCTTTGATGCTTACAGACATGATCACTGTATACCAGCCTGTGACATTAACGCTGATATTTTGTCCGCCAAATCCATCATCCGATCCGGTGAATGCATCCGAGGCTATTGTCAGACGTGGATCGTTGAATCCGATGTATTCTCCTTCTTTAGTACCGAACTTGAACATATCAGTGCCTCCGAAATAGAATAAACCGAAGAACTTGGACATTCCGTTTACTGCTGCCAAAGGCACCCAGTTGCTCCAATTACTACCTGCCATCGAGCCATTGATAAATATACTGGAAGGTAATTCGAGAGGCGGTACAGCTTTATATCCCAATACTTTGGGAAGTTCAATTACATTCGAAAAAGCGATGCCACGACCACTATTGGTCAGTTCCGCTTTCAGGCGTACATAAACGGGTATGGGAGTGGTCGGAAATTCTTCATCGGAGGATGCACTCCACAAGTCTCCCAGTGCCAATGCAAATTCTAAAGCTTTCACTTCCATTTTGGCAGAAGAATGGGTAGTACCCAAAGTTGTATAATTAGCTTCCGTATTTGTCTCTGCATGAGCGTCAACGAAATTTTCTTCCAGTGAAATTTGTACTGAATAAGTGGTTGCCATCGGAATCCCGTAATCCGGTTGTGTACAGGTTAATTCCAATGATTCGGAGTTTTTAAGGTCGTACACGTTGTTGGAAGCAAAAGCTGGCACATTCAGTACGAACGTATCCGGTTCGTTCAACACAGGGTTGCTGTCACGGTCTGCTTCACAGGCGGACAGAGCTAGTAGCCCCATTGTCAATGTAAATAGTTTATATAGGTTTTTCATTGTTTTCAGTCTTTAAAACGTGAATAAAGGTTCTATCAATATCCCGGATTCTGAGTCATATTTGTATTCGTCAGCGTTTCTGTTTTCGGTATCGGATAGAGATTATAGATCGAACTCACACCGTTTCCTTCAAAGGAACCGCCTTTCCAATCCCAGAGGTAGGTGCTTGAGGTGAAATAGCCATAACGGATCAAATCTGTGCGTCTGAATCCTTCCAGATACAATTCGCGGGCACGTTCATCCAGAATATAATCTAATGTCAGGTTATTGGCAGAGGGTATTTCTGTTGCTTTGGCACGGTCTCTGAGGGCTTTGATATCCAACCAGGCATTTTGTTGTGCATTTGCGCCGCCTGCTCTCAAATAGGCTTCCGCGCGAATCAGATAAGCTTCCGCCAAACGGAAGAACGGAATGTCCGTATCAGGAATTTTAGCATCGTGAGCGGGTTGTCCGTCCGAGCGCAGATTACTCCATTTCATAAATGAAAGTCCGTCGGTGAATTTACCTACACTTTCCAGTTCGGCTTTGCGACCGGTTGTATAGAACAAGGCGCGTTCATCTTTTGCAGCAGCCTGCACATCTCTCACATTCTGCCATTTATTATCGGTATATTCGGTGAAAGGAATATCCTCACTGTTTGCGAAGAACTTGTCAACCAGTGCTTTGCGTGTACGGATACATTCCCAAGGGTCATTTGTTCCGCGATTCGGCATGTCGCTCTTTTGCGTTGCAGCAATCAGGAAGTAACTTCCTCCGTAACTCTTTGCTTGTACACCATCCTGACGGATAGAAAGGATGATTTCTTTTTTAGCATCGGGATTTTCATCATTGTCTGCCATAAAAAGTTGTTCGTAATTTCCACACAATCCGTATCCATTGGAGGGATCGAGCACTTTGCCGGCATAGGTGATAGCATCATTCCAACGCGGTTGTCCGGTGTATACTTCGGCATTGAGATACAAACGGGCACGCAGCAACCAGCAAGCAGCTTTGTCGGCACGTCCGAAAGGAGCTTGACGCGGTTCGCTCATATCATTTTCGATGCTTTCCAGTTCGCTTTCAATATAAGCGAACAGTTCGGAGGCCGTCTTTTGAGGAGGATTCTCTTTGGAGAAGTGTTCGGTGAAAGGAGCTTTTCCGAAGGTGTCCATCAGATAATAGTAAAATAAGGAACGGAGAAAACGGGCTTCGGCACGTTGCTGAACGGAGGTAGCATCCTCTTTTCCGGCGATCTGATCCAGGAAGAAATTGCAGAGTGTGATATTATATGCTAAACGATTATATAATATTTCTGTCTGCTGATGAGAGGAGTTCCAACGCATATAAGTTAGTTCGGGGATACCGGCATTTTCTTGCCAGGTCCATATCATCTCATCAGTGCCATATTCATTGTTAGTGAAAAGAGCGCGATAGAAACAGGATTGACCTTCGTCCTTTACTGCGATATCCGGATCTTCGCTCAATTTTTGTCCGGTAAGTCCCAGTGAAGCGTATAGTTTGGTAAAGTACATATCTTGGTCGAAGGTGGCAGTCATCTGAGGATCGATTGGAGATATATCCAGGTCATTGATACAGGAGGTCATTCCGGTGGTCAGGCTAAGGAACAACGCTGCTGAAACTATTGATTTTATATATTTGAACTTCATAATAGTCTACTTTTTAATAAATTACAATCTTAGAACTGAAGACTTAGCCCGAACAGGATAGTGATCGGATGAGGATAAATGTTCCTGTCAATACCTGCTACTCCGGCATCATTTCCTGAACTGATAACCGATTCAGGATCGAGTCCTGTATACTTGGTGATAACGAAGGGATTCTGTACAGTACCGTAAATACGGCCGTTGATACCTTTATAAGCCTGGGACTTCAGTAAATTTTTGAAGCTATAACCTACTGTTATGTTATCACAACGCAAGAATGAAGCATTCTCAACGAAACGATCGGACAGATAATAGTCTCCCTTTCCTTCAAATCCCAGATTCACGGCAGCTGTCGGGCGGTTGGAATAGTATCCATGATTAAAGATTCCTCCCTTGCCGACACTGGATTTACTGGCCAGTACGTCATTGTACACATAGTTATTCAGGCTGGCACGGAGGGCAAAGCTTAAATCCCAATTTTTATAAGTGAATTTGGAAGTCAGTCCCATCAATACGTCAGCGGCAGGTTTTTTATAGATATATTTGTCCGAAGCGTTGATGACACCATCTCCGTTACGGTCTACGAACATGTTTTCAATCGGTTTTCCATCCTTATCATACACTTGTTGGTAAACGAAGAATGAGTTCATCGGATAACCTACTTTCTGTACCTGGCAGGTTGCACCGCTAATACCAGTAGATACACCTCCGGTTTCTACATAGTAATTAGAATCATCTCCTCCGGTCAGTTTAGTGATTTCATTTTTGTTCCAAGTGATGTTATATCCCAAGTCCCAGACAAAATCTTTGGTTACAATAGGTTTGGCATTGATGGTGAATTCAAGCCCCGTATTTTTTAATGAACCGATGTTGCTGATCAGTTGGGTATTAAAGTTAGTCCCCGCCGCAATCTTTACGGTATTGATTAAATCGTCGGTTTTCCGGTAATAGTAATCCATCGAGCCGGAGATACGTCCGTTCAGGAAAGCAAAGTCGAAACCTGCGTTATAAGTCGTTGTCTCTTCCCATTTCAGGTCTTCGTTATAAGCTTTAGGACGCATAGTGCCATAATAGGTATCCCCGAAAGGATAATAACCTCCGGCTGCGTTGACGCGGTACAGTGCCATATAAGGGAAATCATAATCGTCGCCTAAGTTCTGCTGACCCGTGATACCCCATCCGAGGCGGAGTTTCAGATCTGACAATACTTCTACGTTTTTCAGGAAATTTTCTTCTTTCAGTTTCCATCCCAAAGCAACAGAAGGGAAGCTACTCCAACGGTTGTCTTTAGAGAAACGGGAAGAACCGTCCTGGCGGAAAGTGGCTGTCAGCAAATAACGGCTAAGTAATGTATAATTTACGCGGGCAAAATAAGAAACTAATGTACTGTGATGTCCCCAGGCTGTTTGTGAGCGCAGATTCGGATTGTAGGCTTCGCCTGTTAACGGATTTGTTCCTTGTCCGACTTTATATCCGGTATAGTGGAAATGTTGCTCTTCACCACCCAGTATTACGTCGACATAATGATCCCCGATTTCTTTGGAATATTGTGCATAGGCATTCACCGACAGGTTATATTTGTAGCCGTAGTCAGTCCCGTTCCAACCATAGTAATAAGAGCCCGGGGCATAAGGTGAATTTACATTCTTTTCCTTACCTTCCGAGTAGTCACCGCCTACGTTAGCATGGATATGTAGGTCAGGGAGGAAGTGGAATTTATAGTCTACTTCTACATTGCTGATAAAACTGGTGTTTCTGGAAGTATGTTTCTTTAGTTTCAGTAGGGAAACAGGGTTGGCGGTTGAATTACTTTCCAGTGTAAGCGGCCATTCCGGATCGTTATATGAACTACCGTCACTGGTCGGTTGGTAGAATCCACCGAAGTTTTTGTACATGTCCGAAGAGTCATATACAGGTTGGGTCGGGTCCATGGTCAAAGCTGCGCCGATAGCCCCGTCGTCAGCATAACGTTGGTTGGCCCACATCATTTTAGCATTGATATTGAACTTCAGGTGATCTTTAAAGAAAGAGGGTGTCAGATTGACGGAGGCGGTATAACGCTCGAAATTAGATGTCATCAGGATCCCATTCTGATTGGTGTAACCGAAAGAAACACGATAAGGCATATTTTTCAAACCACCGCTTACAGTCACGTTATGGTCTGTACTAACGGCTGTCTGGAAAATTTCTTTCTGCCAGTCAGTGTTTGCTTCACCGAAGGGGCTTGGAGCATTTCCTTCACCATAAAGTTTGGATACGTATCCTTTGAATTCATTGGCATCCATTACGTCTATTGTCTTTTGCAGTATACCGGCGGAAACGTTACCTTCATAGTTCACCTGTGGTTTGCTGCCTGCTTTCCCTTTCTTTGTAGTGATGATAATCACACCATTAGAAGCACGTGAACCATAGATGGCGGTGGCCGAAGCATCTTTCAAAACAGTGAAAGTTTCGATGTCATTCGGGTTTACCATTGCCAAAGGATTAGTCAAACCTTGCACACCGCTATTATCCATTGCCAGTCCGTCGATAACGATCAACGGATCGTTTTTGGCGTTCAATGATGAACCACCGCGAATACGAATCGTAGCTCCTCCACCCGGAGTACCGCTGGAAATTACATTCACACCGGCTATTTTACCTGTTATCATATCCTGTGCGCTGGTGGTTACTCCTTTGCTGATTTTATCCGGCTTGATGGCAGTAACTGATCCCGTCAAGTCGTTTTTCTTTACTGTTCCGTAACCTACAACGACTACGGCGTCCAATACTTGAGAGTCATCTTCCAGTGTGACCATTACCGAAGGAGCTGCTTTAATTTCTGCTGCTTTGTAACCGACGAATGTAATGGACAGAATAGAATTTTGAGGAACATTCAATGTGAAGTTACCGTCAAAGTCAGTGATGGTACCCGTTGTGGTACCCTTGGCAATGACATTGGCGCCAATCACGGGTTCGCCCATAGCATCTTTCACATGTCCTTTGACTGTGATTTGCTGTGCATAAGCGCCCAATGATAAAAACATCCCTATTAACAAGGGGAGAATCGTTTGAACGATTCTAAATTTAACTTGCTTCATGCATTTAAAAAATTAAAGTTAACAATATAGTAATATTATTTCTCTCTCTTAAAAGTTTCTTTAAAAATACCTATTGAAAACACTTTTTTTAAGACTATCCTTTATTTATAGTCTTTTCAATCCCTTAACCTCTGATTTGTTTTTCACCTCTTTGATACTGATTGCGTATCCACCGCCATTGGCAGCGTGCAGATTCAGTTTGCTTTTATTATTCAAGATACCTTTTTTGATGGTGTATGCCTGCGGGTTATCTTTCCAGTCGGCATCTTTGGCATCTGCGTATACGGTAGCGACGTATTGTTTTCCCGGTTCCAGGAAATCGAACGTTAATTGGGAGTCGTGGCCGTTTTCACCGGCTGTGCAGCCTATGTACCAGTCGTCCGTTCCTTTTGCTTTGCGGGCAATTGTGATGTATTCTCCCGGTTCTGCTTCCAGATAGATTGTTTTGTCCCAGTCGAGAGCGACGTCTTTGATAAACTGGAAAGCATCCATAAAGCGTTCGTAGTTTTCCGGAATATCGGCAGCCATCTGCAAAGGGCTATACATGGTGACATACAATGCCAGTTGGCGTGCAATGGTTGAACGTACCTGGGAGTTGTTTGCCGGATTCATCTGGTTACAGTGAGTCTCGAAGATGCCGGGAGTGTAATCCATCGGACCACCGACCAGGCGTGTGAAAGGCAGAATCGTCGTGTGGTATACTTTATTTCCTCCAAATGATTCATATTCTGTTCCACGTGCGGATTCATTACCGATCAGATTGGGATATGTACGGCAGATACCGGTTGGACGGGTTGCTTCGTGTGCATTGACCATGATTTTATAATCGGCGGCTTTTTTCACGGCATACAGGTAATGATTATTCATCCATTGACCGTAATGATGTTCTCCGCGTGGAATGATATTACCCACATAACCGCTTTTAACCGAGTTATATCCATTGTCTACCATGAATTGGTAAGCTTTATCCAGGTGACGTTCGTAGTTGCGAACAGATGCAGAAGTCTCATGGTGCATCATCATTTTAATTCCTTTGCTTGCAGCATAACGATGGATTTCCTGTACGTCGAAATCAGGATATGCAGTCAGGAAGTCAAATACATAGTCTTTGCTGTTGCCGAACCAGTCTTCCCATCCTTCATTCCAACCTTCTACCAGCACTGCATCAAATCCGTTGGCTGCGGCAAAGTCGATGTAACGTTTCACGTTAGCTGTATTGGCAGAATGTTTGCCGTTCGGTTTGGTTTTGGAGTAGTCTGTAACGCCAAGTTTCACGCTGGTCAGTTCATCTGTATAAGCCCAGGAACCTTTTCCGGTAATCATGTCCCACCATACGCCTATATATTTCACCGGTTTAATCCAGGAGGCGGCGTCTGCAATCTTACAAGGTTCGTTCAGGTTGAGGGTGATGCGGGAGGCGAGAATGTTACGTGCATCATCACTGACGATGATCGTACGCCACGGAGAGTTGCACGGAGTCTGCATGTAACCTTTATCCCCTTTTGCATCCGGTGTCAGCCAGGATTCGAATATCATGTTTTTGTCGTCCAGATTGAGGTGCATACAAGAATAATCAATCAAAGCGGCTTCGTGCAGATTGATGTATAAACCATCATCTGTTTTCATCATCAGTGCCGTCTGTACACCTGTCGGTGAAAATGGGGTTTGAGAAGAATTTGGAGTGATCGCCTGTTGCATCAAACCTCTGATTTCCGATAGACGGGAGATGGTGTAGTCGTACTCTTGAGTGTCGTAATCGCCCGGTATCCAGTATGCGATATGGTTGCCTGCCATGGCAAATTGGGAATGTTCTTCCTTGATAACGAAGTAGTTCAGTGATTTCTGTTGCGGAAATTCATAACGGAATCCCAAACCATCATTGAACAGGCGGAAGCGAACAACGATGGAACGGTCGTTCATTGGCTGAAACAGAATGACTGCCAGTTCGTTATACTGATTGCGGATTTCCTTTTCTTCTCCCCAGACTGGTTGCCAGGTTTCGTCAAAGGTAGTCGTTTGCGCATCTTTCAGCTTGAAGCCATTATAAAGATTGGATTTAGAATCGAGCTTGGTGAGGTCTCTGCGGTCTACCCAGTCAAAGTCGGTTCTGGTATTATCTTCTTTTTTCAATTCCAGTCCGAGAGTGCTCGGCTTAATTACCACCTTGCCTTTGTAAGTCAAGTCGTAGGTTGGTGCGCCTTCTTTGTTAACCTGAAAGGTCAGAACCAGATTGCCATCCGGTGAGGTCAGTTTCTGTTGTGCATTCGCAATGAATGAGATGCAAAGGAATGCGATGATCGAAAAAAACTTTTTCTTTTTCATTCTATTTATGGTATTAAATTGTAAGCTAACCGATATTTCTATTCCTGTTTGTTTCGGATATTGCAAATGTAGCAACCACCTTCACTTTTTTGCTTGATTAGAATAAAAACTGTCTCTTATACACATCTCCGAGCCCACGAGACATGCGCAGATC
>CAMTFK010000092.1 GCA_947071285.1 uncultured Bacteroides sp.
TAGATAATCTGCTCCTCATTATCTTTCTCGTATTGGAAGTTTATGTTTTTCTGTAAGATACGGAGTGCATAATCTATTCCGTCCGATAGTCTGAATTTCCCCGTGAAACTACTCTGCCACACATTTTTATTCTCTATCACTATTTTCACTCCGTAATACTTCTCAAAGTCTTTCATTATATTGGGGAAAGATTCATCGGAGAAACAAATAAGTCCTTCTTTCCAGCGGTAAGGATTATAGTCTTCCACTTTAGTTAGTATGAGCCGACCTTTTTCCAATGATAATTTATGGTCAGGTTCCAATATTACGGTTTGTAATGAATCTGTTTTCAAAGTGACCTTGACACTACCATGCATCAATGTAGTTTCAAATCTCTCCGTTCCGGGATATGCATTCACATTAAACTTTGTGCCTAATACTTCAATATTATAAGCATCCGTACGTACCACAAATGGCTTGCTTTCATTTCTTTTCACATCAAAATAGGCTTCCCCTTTCAGGATAACGAAGCGCTCCCGTCGGTTAAAGGAAACCGGATACTGTATCGTAGTACGCGCATTCAGCCAAACATTGGTGCCGTCAGGCAATGTAATATTGGTACGCTGTCCTTCGGGAACGGAGACAGTACTCATTGCCATGAAATCCGAACCTGCTTTATGTTCCTGATAGAAATAACTAAGCAGAAGTGTAAATGTCACAGCAATAGCTATTTTCAGCCACTCCATACTTTTGTTCTGTAAGATACTAAAAATGGATATTTTCTTTTCCGGAAGTGGATTATGGAGCATTAAGGCATCAAAAATTTTACGTTCCCTATAGAAAGCACGCTCATTCTCTTCTGATGCTTCTACCCAGGCTTTTACCCTCTGCCCTTCTTCAACAGAAACATTTCCTTTAAAAAAATTATATAGTAAATCTTTGTCCATGCCAATATATAAATGTTCTCTTTATATATAAGGCACTTCACGAGAAAGGATTCCTAGTGAGGTTTCATGAAAAAATAAAGAAAAAATGGAAAATAGTCTTTCAGGTTAATCTGAAGCATCTTTAAAGCTTTGCCAATGTGGAAATCTACCCCTTTGGTAGTCATATTCATTAAAGCGGCAATCTCCTTATAAGATTTATTTTCATAGCGGCTCATGATAAATATTTTGCGTGTACGCTCCGGCAGATTATTCAAAGTTTGACGGATAAGTTCGTGCATCTCTTTAACTAAAAGTTCATAGGGTTCACAAGCATCCAGAGAAACAATACGCGTATTGAGTTCCCACTCATTATATTTTCTGACATTTTCAGAATGTTCTTCCTCTATCTGCAAATGGCGAAGGTAATTAAGACTTTTATTTTTGATTATGGTAAGTATATATGCAGGAATATTAGATACTTCAGAAAGAGTATTTCTGTTTTCCCAATAGTAAATCAACGCTTCTGTCGTTATATCTTCCGCTACATTCCAATCCCTGACATAAGTATTAGCAAAATTCACAAATCGTGTTTGATAATCCTCATACAACTGATTAAAAGATATCGCGTCCTCCGAATTAGTCTTAATATGCATCACATAGAATTAAAAAGGTTAGGAGTATTCCATATGCGAAAGTAATAAAAATTAAATTATAACACAAAGAAAACCAAAAAACATTTTAATATATGCTATTATAATCTATATAATAACGGATTCACAATCTAATTTCCACAAATTACATGAAAGTTCATTTGCATACAATCGGCATATTAGTTACTTTTGTAGAGTGTTTTTATAAACCAAAGCAATATGAATAGAACAGATATACAAAATGGCTCTTATGCTGATTGCCCTATCCGGATGATACTGGCCCGCATCAGTGATAAATGGTCTATACTGACACTATTTACCTTGACACAGGCCCCCGTAATGCGGTTTAATGAGTTACAGAAGACGATACCGGACATTTCACAAAAGATGCTGACCGTTACACTCCGCACATTAGAAGAGGATGGGCTCGTGAAAAGACAGATTTATGCACAAGTGCCGCCTAAAGTGGAATATTCGCTGACGGACAGGGCTATGTCTCTGTTGCCACATATCAACTCCCTGATTTCATGGGCACAAGACAATATGAATGACATTATCAATGACAGGAAAAGGCGAAGGGAAAAATAACGTTGCCTATAAAAAAGTATGTTTCTTCCCAAGCTGATGAATATTCACGCTTAACTACACATTATATAATATATACACTATGAAAATCCACATTTGTTTTTTACTGCTTTGGGCAGTTGGCAGTCTGTCTGCCCAGAATAATACTTCTGCTTTGCTGCCTATGCCCAACCAGATTACTTCAGTCGAAGGAGAACCTTTCACGGTTCGTGCCGGAAATACAGCTATCTATTTGAATCAACCGGAATTGCAGTTTACGGCGCATACGCTGCAAAGTGTACTATCCGACAGAATGCAGGTAGAAGTTCCACTTTCTTCCGAATCCGCCCGTGCAGATATCCGCCTGTTAATCGATCCTGCCATCGACGGAACAGAACACTACCGTATTGAAGTAACATCCAAGGGCATGACAATCAGCGGAGCCACCTCAGGAGCAGTCTACTATGGAGTCATGACCGTAGACCAACTTCTTTTAGGGGATGTATGTACCACTGCGCAAAAGAAAATAACTGCTGTCCGGATTGACGATGCACCCCGGTTCCCTTACCGGGCATTGATGCTCGACCCTGCCCGGCATTTCATTCCGGTAAACGATGTTAAGTTCTTTATAGACCAGATGGTTCGGTATAAATATAATACGCTTCAGTTGCATCTGACTGACGACCAGGGATGGAGAGTGGAGATTAAGAAACATCCCGGACTGACCGGTAAGGATTACTACACACAGGAACAACTTACAGAAATCATTCGCTATGCCGCCCAACGCAATGTGAAAGTTGTTCCCGAACTGGATATACCCGGGCATACGGTAGCCATATTAGCGGTCTATCCCGAATTGGGATGTACGCATACCGACACCTTGCCCAAAATCGTGGGGAAAACCCTGGACCTGATGCTTTGTGCCAACAATGAGAAAGTATATACTGTTTATCGCGACATCATAAAAGAGATTGCCGCATTATTCCCATCCCGTTACATACACTTGGGAGGAGACGAGGCTGTGGTAGAGAAGAACTGGACCCAATGTACCCGCTGCAAGGCCCTGATGAAAGAATTGAACTACCAGAAAGCTTCCCAGCTCATGATTCCCTTCTTCAAGCGCATGCTTTCGTTCGTTCAGGAAAATGGCAAGACTCCCATACTCTGGTGCGAGTTGGGTAACGAATATCCACCGGCCAATGATTACCTGTTCCCTTATCCCGAAAATGTAACTTTAGTAAGCTGGCGCAGAGGGCTTAGTCCTACTTGCCTGGAACTTACCCGGAAGTATGGCAATCCGCTTATCATGGCACCGGGTGAGTATGCTTATCTGGATTACCCCCAGTTGAAGGGGGATTTCCCGGAGTTCAACAACTGGGGAATGCCCGTCACGACTTTAAAGGACTGTTATCAATTCGATCCGGGATACGGCATGCCCACTCAAGACCAGACACACGTTCAGGGAATTATGGGCACATTATGGGGAGAAGCCATGCAGGACATTAACCGGGTGACTTATATGGCTTATCCCCGTGCCTTTGCATTGGCAGAAGCGGGATGGACACAAATGAAATTCCGTGATTGGGAATCGTTCAAGCAACGGCTTTATCCCAATCTGAATAACCTGATGAAGAGAGGAGTTTCGGTTCGTGTTCCCTTTGAAATTGCAGACAGAAGATAAGCCTCAGCAATTCTTCTATCCGTGTCTATTCTCACCACAGTGAGAATCTTTTCTCATCGTGGTGAGAATAAACTCTCATCACAGTGAGAAAAAGTTCTCATCGTGATGAGAAAAAGAGCAGAAAACAGCCTCTTTATTCCTTGTCAATCATCCCAGTTGTATTGCTCTATATATTCATCAAACACAGGTTCGTCCGTAATTCCACGGCTGAGGAAAATCTGGCGAATAGATTCTTGTTCGGAAGGTTTGATGGAACGTTCTTTGTTCTTGATGCGATAGTACATATTGCGCTGGAAGAGGCCGTACAAAAGGTTTTTAACGATGACAGCCTCGCTGTGGGGCAATTTGTCCAACAAATGTGTGATGCCCATTGCAAAGCGTACAGTACGGTCGGGCATGAAGTGAAGACACTTATCTTGATGAGCAGCAATGTGAACAGGGTTTATCGTACCAATCACCGTACGTTCCTGAGGAACCAGGGCAAGAAGTTTATGTCGCAGGCAATCCGCCGCCTTGGGGCATTGGCTGTAGAGGCAATATACAAAGGTGAAGGGTATCTGGTCGTAAGTAAAATCGGAATTCATATCAATTGTTTTTAAGAATGTTTTATTCATTGCAAAGGTAAGTTTTTTTGAGGACAAATATTCTAATAACAGGTAATTTATAAATTTGTGGAAGAAAAGCCGCTATTATTAATTTTGATAGCGGCTTTTTGTCTATTTTTGCCAGCATATTTGAGTATTACCCCCAACAAATCATAAATCTTAATACCAGAATTAATGAAACACACACTTTTATTCACTTTGACACTCATTGTATCAATCAACTACAATACGGTTGCTGCACAACAACAAGACACTATGTTCGTTTCTAACTTCGGGGCATATGTTTATTCTTGCACAAATAGTGTTACCAACATACAGGCTGCGATTAACGAATCTACGCATCATAGGCAATACTTTCTAAACATTCGGCAACCCGGTTTTATATGCCAAAAGTACAGAAGGATTGGTCTTCAAAGATAATAATGTTACATCCACTCTGTCGCCTAGTGATGCACTCCAAAAACCGGTATTTATACTGAATGGTTCTAAGAATGTGACAATCAAGGACAATATCCTGAAGGGAACCTTCCGGGAGAATCTCGTTTTCAGAAATATGAAAAAGGGATTTATCAAGACCGACTTATAAATAGACTATATACCTTATATCAAAAACAATAAAAATACCACGATAATGAGAAAAAAACATTTGCTTTTTATTTTCGCCTTATTTACTATTGTCGCAGGACATGCACAGAGTATAGACTACACTAAAGGATTTTCTATCTGGTTCGACACTCCTAATACTCTGCAAGGAAAAGCCATCTGGTATGGCGGAAGACCGGATATGTGGAAAGGTGAAAACAAACCGGAAAGTGCCGGAAATACAGCACGCAATCCGGATGCCGATTGGGAATCACAATCGTTGCCTATCGGAAACGGGAGCATCGGTGCCAATATTTTAGGATCGGTGGAAGCCGAACGCATCACCTTTAATGAAAAGACGCTCTGGCGCGGTGGTCCCAATACAGCCAAGGGAGCGGACTATTACTGGAATGTGAACAAGCAATCCGCACATGTATTGGACGAAATCAGACAGGCGTTTGTCGAGGGCAATCAAGAAAAAGCAGAGCTCCTGACCTGCAAGAATTTCAATAGTGAAGTGGCTTATGAATCTAATGAGGAAAAACCGTTCCGCTTCGGAAACTTCACCACAATGGGCGAATTCTATATAGAAACAGGACTCAGTGTGATTGATATGGACAATTACAAACGCATCTTGTCGGTAGACTCAGCCTTAGCCGTCGTGCAATTCAACAAAGACGGAGTAGCTTATGAACGCAGTTATTTTATTTCATATCCCGCCAATGTAATGGCTATCCGGTTTAAAGCAAACCAACCGGGCAAGCAGAACCTGGTTTTCAGTTACTCCCCCAATCCGGTTTCCACCGGAGAAATCGTTTCCGACGGAACTAACGGATTGACTTACACCGCTCATCTGGACAATAACAGCATGCAATACGTAGTGCGGATTCATGCCGAAAACAAGGGAGGAACTCTATCGAACGCAAACGGAAAGTTAAGTGTGAACAATGCGGATGAAGTAGTATTTTTCGTAACAGCCGATACGGATTATAAAATTAACTTCAATCCGGATTTCACAAATCCACGGACTTATGTAGGGGTAAATCCGGCGGAAACTACCAATGAATGGATGCAAAAAGCGATAGAAAAGGGATATGATGCTTTGTATAAAGAACATTATGAAGATTATGCCGCTTTGTTCAACCGGGTGAAACTGGAATTGAATCCGGACATGAAAAGCAACAATCTTCCTACCCCGCAACGATTACAGAATTATCGCAAGGGACAGCCGGACTCCTATCTGGAAGAACTTTATTATCAGTTTGGACGCTATCTGCTTATTTCCAGTTCGCGTCCCGGAAATATGCCTGCCAATCTGCAAGGCATCTGGCACAATAATGTAGATGGCCCGTGGAGAGTGGATTATCATAATAACATCAATATACAAATGAATTATTGGCCTGCCTGTTCCACTAACCTGACAGAATGTATGCTCCCACTGATCGACTTTATCCGTACGTTGATAAAGCCGGGTGAAAAAACCGCGAAATCTTATTTCGGAACCCGTGGATGGACAGCCTCCATCTCCGCAAATATATTCGGTTTCACTACGCCTTTGTCCAGTGAGAACATGTCCTGGAACTTTAACCCGATGGCAGGTCCGTGGCTGGCTACCCACATCTGGGATTATTATGACTATACGCGCGACAGGAAGTTCCTGAAAGAAACCGGATATGACATCATCAAGAGCAGTGCACAATTTGCAGCCGACTTCCTGTGGCACAAACCGGACGGAACGTATACAGCCGCTCCTTCCACTTCACCGGAACATGGTCCGGTAGATGAGGGAGCTACTTTTGTGCATGCAGTTATACGCGAAATCATACAAGATGCCATTGATGCCAGCAAAGTGCTGGGTGTAGATAAGGGAGAACGTAAACAGTGGGAAAAAATACTGCAACAGTTGGCTCCTTATAAGATAGGACGTTACGGACAACTGATGGAATGGTCTAAAGACATGGATGATCCGAAGGATACACACCGGCATGTGAATCATTTGTTCGGTCTGCATCCCGGACGGACGCTCTCTCCTATCACTACTTCCGAATTGGCTGACGCCGCCAAAGTGGTATTGGTGCACCGCGGTGATGGAGCTACCGGCTGGAGTATGGGGTGGAAACTGAACCAGTGGGCACGGTTACACGATGGCAATCATGCTTATAAGCTATTCGGCAATTTATTGAAAAACGGTACGTTGGATAATTTGTGGGATACACACTCACCTTTCCAGATAGATGGCAACTTCGGGGGAACTGCCGGAGTAACCGAAATGTTGCTGCAAAGCCACATGGGGTTCATTCACCTGTTGCCGGCTTTGCCGGACCAATGGAAGGAGGGTTCAATCAGCGGTCTCTGTGCAAAAGGCAACTTTGAAGTCAGTATATATTGGAAAGGCGGGAAATTATCCGGAGCTTCCGTTCTTTCCAATGCCGGTGAACCTTGTGTGATAAGGTATAATGATAGTGTATTGTCTTTCAATACCAAGAAAGGCAGACAGTATGAGGTAGTACTTACAGGCGAAAGCTTACAGTTGGTTGAAAAATAATAAATTGATTCTATGTCCGGGATGGCAAGATGACAAAAGCCACTTGGCGCATTCCGGACATAGAAGTATTCGTCCTTACAAGATACTTTTACATCGCTTTCCAGAACTTCTGAAAGTCCTTATACCGCCCGTAACAAACCAGTTCGTCATCCGCCTGCACCTGGTCATTTTCAGGCAATTCGTTCATCACATCATGCTCTGTAAAAGAGATACCCAAGCAGTTTTTCAGCGTCTTGGCACGCTTCAGCGCCAACAGTTTCAAACCGAATTCCTTGTCCAGGTTCAGTTCGTTGGCATAATATCCCACCATCTTTTCCGGCACCGTGAACTTCACCACATAATAATCCGCATCCACCCGGAACGTCTCCATGTTGGAACCGAATTCCAGGAGATGCACTAGTCCACGGGCGGCATCCTCTTCCGGAGTCAGTATGCGTTCCAGTTCAAAGGCTTCGAGCACGGAGCGATGGACATTATCAATAGCCCTTGCATAGATATGCTTCACCTTCTGCTGTTTCAGCAAAGCCACCACACGGATGGAGGCGCCAAAATTCTCACCGATAGCCACTATCACCACATCCACCCCATTCAGAGGAAGAACGGAAAGTGCCTGTTCGTCTGTTGCATCCAACACAAAAGCCGTAGCTATTTTCTCTTTTATGCTGTCCACACGACCTGCACTTACATCTGCACCAATCACCTCGTGCCCCAATGTAGAAAGTTCCTCGGCAAGCATATGCCCGTAATTTCCTAAACCAATGATAATATACTTCATAATTATTAAATTGAGAATTAAAAATTGAGAAATAGCGTATCCTCTACTTACTACTTGACTACTTGACTACTTATTACTAACCACCCTAATTAATAATAATCTGTCCGCTCGGATACTGATATTTAGTATGTTTCTTTTGCTTGATGATACCCAACATCAATGTTATCAATCCTACACGACCGATAAACATCAGAAGGGCAACAAGCAATTTACTGTTATCCTCCAATGTGGGAGTAAGATTCAGACTGGAACCTACCGTGCTCAGTGCCGACACACACTCAAACAAGAGCGCCATGACAGATGCCTGAGGCTCCCATATAGTCAAAGTAAAAACAAAAACAAACAAAACCCCGATAGACATCACCACCGTTGCATTGGAACGGCGGATTGAATCGTAAGACAACTCACGACCGAAGACCTCTACTTTCTCCGTACCGCGAAGCACAGCAATCAGGTTCAGCACCACAACTGCAAATGCATTCACCTTGATACCGCCTGCCGTGGACTGTGCAGCACCACCTATCCACATCAGGAAAATGTAAATCAATACGCTCTGTACCCCTAATGAAGTCAAATCCACACTGGTAAATCCAGCTGTACGCGGACAGGTTGCATTGAAGAATGCCTGCGTCCATTTATCAGCCACGGACATTCCGGCAAACGCACCATTCCACTCAAAGAGGGCAATGAGTAACGTGCCAAGCACCAGTAACAGGAAAGTCATGATAAGCACAATCCTTGTATTGAGATTATACAAATGATAGAAACGATGTCTGTCCCACTCCCACGTATGCAGGAACTTCCATATACGGCGCAGATGATGGAGCACAATATCTTTCAGGTTCACCAATATCGGGAAACCGATACCGCCCAGAATAATCAACAGTGATATATAAATAAGGAATGGATTATGCCCCGTCATCACCAACGGATTGCCAAGATTGCCCGGTAATGTGGAGAATCCGGCATTACAGAATGCAGAGATGGCATGGAAAGCTGAAAAAGCCACTTCTTCCTCAAACGTCATCCCCATCGTGCCATGAATATCGCCCCAGATGGCAAGCATACCGGCCCCCTCAATGACCAACGTAAAACCTAATATATACAGCAAAGTGGAAAGCAGCGAGTTCAACGAATTGGAACTGACCATATCACGAACCACCAACTGATTATAAAACGATGTATTACCCATGAAGAACATAGCAAAGAAACTGGTCAGCGTCATCACACCCAGACCGCCAATCTGTATCAATAGGATAATCACTACAAAACCGGACGTAGTGAATGTGGACGCCACATCCACCGAGGTCAGTCCCGTGACGCATACCGCACTGGTGGAGATGAATAGTGAATCCACCCACGAAATACCGTTCATGGTGCATCGTGGCAGCATCAACAGCCCTGTTCCGATAAGAATAATGATAAAGAAACTGCCAGCCAGAATCAAGGAAGGGTTTGTGCGCCGTCCCAACATCCTGACCAAACCATTGGAAAGGTTGAAGAACGAGAATATCAGCAGAAGCACTATGTGATAAAGCTTTCCATCCAGGAACTCCCAGAAGTGCAGAATAGCTCCTTCTTCTTCCGGTCGGTGAAAAATGACGGGAATGAGGGTGAGATAGAGTAGCACGGTTAGTATCCACGTCAGTCTACTGAACTTGCGCTTCGTATCCTGATATTCCAACAAGATGTGCAAAGTTACTTCCGTCAGGAAAACACCCCACACAAACCGGTAGAGAGTTTCCAGTTGAGAAGCTTCGTGTTCGGAAATAGTAAAGCCGTGTTCGTATACCACTCCCACAATCAACAGAATAGAAGCCAGGTAGGCTATGTAAGTCACCCCTCCAAGAATAATCCGAATGTACGGATGAATCCATTTATTCTGATACAAAAAGAATTTGTGATAAATCTTCATGGAGACATCAAATTTAAAAACGGACAAACATAAGCAAAACAACGCTTATAGACAAAAAACAAAAGAAAAAAGAAATTGTTTTAAAAATAATAGTTACATTTGGCCCCGTAAAAATTTAAATTCAAGTAACCACCATGAGCAACAAGACAAAAAGATTTTTCCTTCCGGAAGAAGAAATTCCACATTACTGGTATAATATACAGGCAGATATGGTAAACAAACCTATGCCACCGCTTCACCCGGGCACCAAGCAACCTCTGAAAGCAGAAGATTTATATCCCATCTTCGCCCAGGAACTGTGCAAGCAAGAACTTAACCAGACCGACAAGTGGATTGAAATCCCCGAAGAAGTACGGGAGATGTATAAATACTACCGTAGCACTCCACTGGTTCGTGCCTACGGACTGGAAGAGGCATTAGGTACTCCGGCCCACATTTATTTCAAAAATGAAAGTGTCAGCCCAATGGGTTCGCACAAGCTGAACTCCGCCATTCCCCAAGCTTACTATTGTAAAAAAGAAGGGGTGACGAATGTCACCACTGAAACAGGTGCCGGACAATGGGGTGCTTCACTGGCCTATGCAGCCCGTCTGTTTGGTTTGGAAGCTGCCGTTTATCAGGTGAAGATCAGCTACGAACAGAAACCTTACCGCCGCAGCATCATGCAGACGTTCGGCGCACAGGTCACTCCGTCTCCTTCCATGTCCACCCGCGCAGGAAAAGATATTCTGACAGCACACCCCAATTATCAGGGTTCACTGGGTACGGCTATTTCCGAAGCTATAGAACTGGCGCAGACGACCCCGAATTGTAAATATACATTAGGTTCCGTATTGAGCCACGTAGCCCTGCACCAGACGGTTATCGGCCTCGAAGCTGAAAAGCAGATGGAAATGGCGGGAGAATATCCCGATATGGTTATCGCTTGCTTCGGCGGTGGTTCCAATTTTGGTGGTATCGCATTCCCATTTATGCGTCATAAGATTCTGGAAGGCAAACAAACCCGTTTCATTGCTGCCGAGCCGGCTTCTTGTCCGAAGCTGACGCGCGGTAAATTCCAGTATGATTTTGGTGACGAAGCCGGATACACCCCGTTGTTGCCGATGTACACGCTGGGGCACAACTTTGCTCCTGCCAACATCCATGCGGGCGGTTTGCGCTATCATGGTGCAGGTGTCATCGTTTCGCAACTGCTGAAAGACGGTCTGATGGAAGCTGTGGACATCAAGCAACTGGAATCATTCGAAGCCGGATGTTTATTTGCACAAGTCGAGGGTATCATTCCTGCACCGGAATCGTGCCACGCCATTGCCGCTGCCGTTCGTGAGGCAAAGAAATGCAAGGAAACAGGTGAAGAGAAAGTCATCCTGTTCAACCTTTCCGGTCACGGACTGATTGACATGACATCCTATGATAAGTATCTCTCAGGTGATTTGGTGAATTATGAACTGACCGATCAGGATATTCAGAAGAACCTGGACGAAATAGGAAATCTGGCGTAAGATGCAGAGGACTCATCAGTATATGTTTGCTAAACTGACGAGTGGTTCATAGAGTTTTTCTATGTCTTGTATATCCAATTCAATATCTACCTGGTCCCCCGGAATCAAACGCATTCCGGGGGGCTTTTGGTCTTTACCATCCCGGTGCACATTGATAATCACACAATTTTCCGGCAGCAAGAGTTCATCCACCACTTTCCCATCCATATACGAACCCGTCATTACTTCTACCGAAAGCTTATAACGCTTTTGTTCCTGAAACGCAGGGGTATTAATCATATCTTCATAGAGTGTCACATTGAAAGGCTTCATCTGGAGCAGTTCCGTGAAATAGTAAGTCAGTCCACCCACTACCACCGATGGATAGAACACTTCAAAATGCCCTGTAATTTCGGTAATCAACACAATCGCCGTCAGCGGTGTACGAATCACTGCTACCAGGAAAGAAGACATGGAAATCAGCATTACATAACTGACATTCTCCGGAGCAAGAATTCCATACTCCACTCCCAGCAGACCGACAATCTGCCCCAGCAAACCACCCGTCACCAAAGTAGGAATAAAGTTCCCTCCCGGCAAACCGGACGAAACGGAAATAACGGTAAAGCCGAAGTGCAGTAACATCATTGCCACTACCCACATAATTTGAGAATGGGCACCAAATTGCGCCTGTTCCAAAAGGAAGTTCTCTCCCCCACCTGTCAGGTTCACTTGCATAAAAGAAATGATGTAGGCAACCAGCAACAGATAGAACATTTTGAGATATACAGGAGATTTCACCGTAGAATATACCCGCTTGAAGGAAACCATTATCAAAGAATAAATCTTTCCGCAGATAGATATAACTACTGCCAGCAACAGAAAGTACTTCATCTGAATCAGAAATGAAAAGACAGGTTCCGTTACTTGTATCAGATGATATGAATTGATTGGGAAAACCATGCTTGCCACAGCTCCCGCCACTACACCGGCCAGCAGGGTGGTGATAGCAGTCTTCGGAGCATCAAAGCGTTCGATGGATTCGATGACGAGAAGTGAAGATGCAAGCGGGGCGGCAAATGCGGCAGCAAGTCCGGCACCGGCACCGGCAGCAAGCAGTTGCTTTCTTTCACCACGCAAAATACGTGTCCAACGGGCAACGAGGCAACCCACATACGAACCTATTTGTACGGAAGGACCCTCACGACCCAGTGATAAACCTGCTGCAAAAGAAAGTATGCCACCTGTAAACTTAGCTATCATCTCTATGAAAGGATGTTTATAAGAGATGCGTCCGTTTATGGCAGCACGTGTTTGAGGAATCCCCCCACCGGTGATAAGCGGCATTTTCATTACCAGCCACGATACGAATATCAATATGCCCCAGAATAATAAGAAGAGTGGGATATGCCAGTACCATGCCGGGCGGGAAGAGAAAAACTCGCTGCGGAGATGGAAGAAGTAGTACAGGCAATAATGATAAGGAACGGCTACAAGACCCGTCAGCAATCCAACGAAGATACTGACGAAGTACAGGCGTGCGTCAACCAATTTCAGTTTTACGACATACCATGTCCTTAGTTTTTTCAAGTCTTTGAGCCTTTGAAACATTCCTCAGGGTTTTCTTTTTATCAATTTGAGTATCTACAACAAATTAACCCTGGTGAAGTTTTGAGAGTTGGAGTTTTTTTAAGCTACGAGCTACAAGCTACGAGCTACAAGTTGCTGCGCTGCACTCGTCACTCGTAGCTTGTAGCTTGTCACTCAATTCATCTTCCTGCCTGCCGCATGTCTTCTCCCCTCTCCCGGTTTCTGTCCTTTTCTCCGGTCAAATTCCTTTCTGAATTTATTCGCATTACTCTTCTCCGTCTGATAAATCTTCATAATCTGTTTGGGAGACAGGATTTTGCGGAATTCATTATAATACTTCTCGCGGACATCCAGTATCTTACGGCTTTGTGCAAACTGGTCCTTTATCTGCTTTTCTATTTCCGCATCCGTCGGCACAGGCTTCGGAGTTTGCTTGGCCTCCGCATTGTTATTCTTCATCCTATCCCTGCGGTTCATCATCCGGCATTCGCGCAACTCTTTCAGATAATTCTCGTAAACCGGAGTGAACTTAGCCGCCGTAGCATCATCCAGCATCAGTGTCTTCACCATCTGGTTCGTTTGTCTTTGCGCCATCTGTTCGGGCGTAGGACGTTGTTTGTTATCCTTATTGTCCTTGTTCTGTGCAGAAATCGTCTGGCTACCAATCAGCAGGGTTGCCATGAGTACGTAGATAAATTTAGTCTTCATAATCTTCTTGTTTTTTTATTAATACCTAATTTAGAAATATATCATTTTCGGAGAAGTTGACGAGCTCTTCCAACTCCTCGTCCGACAATTCGTGAATCCATTTGTCCGCCGGGTCACTACCGCTTCTTTCAATGGCAAGCATATCCGAAGTCCCGTTAGTCACATCTTCCGGCTGGAAATGGGATGGGATAAACAATATCCCCGCCAACACCGCCGCAGCAACTATCGCACTAGAGAATAGTATCTGCAAACGATGCTTCCGGCGCTGCCCGCCATCTGTGCGTTCCATTACCTTTTGCTGCATATCCTCAAAGAAATTATCGGGAATGCGGTAAGGCGTCTTTTTTCCTATATCGTCAAAATCAAATTCTTTATTCATCGTTCTTATCTATTTAAGATGTATTCTTTTATTTTCTCTTTCGCATAGTGATAATTCACTTTGAGAGTGTCGACCTTGCTATCCAGTATGCGGCTGATTTCTTCGTAATCAAGCTCATCGTAGTAGCGCAGGTTGAATACCAGCCGTTGTTTCTCCGGCAAACTCAGTATGGCTTCCTGAAACTTGACTGCCAACTCGTTTTCATAATCAATGTAGTCGGACGCTTTCAGTTTGCCAATCAATTCTTCTTGTACTTCTTCCGACGGAATGGCTTCTTCATTCTTCCGTGTGTTCAGCAGACGCAGACTCTCGTTGGTTGCAATCCTGTAAATCCAGGTACTCAGCGAGCTTTCACCACGAAACTGTTCCATATTGCGGTACACCCGGATAAACACCTCCTGAAGAACATCTTCTGCATCTTCATGCGACACCACCAAACGCCGTATATAATAGTATATAGGTTCCTGGAAGTTATCCATCAGCATCTTAAAGCCCTTCTTGGGGTCGGAAGCATACACCTGCCGGATTTTATCCTCGTTTATCATCAATTCTGTTTCTTAACTTTGTTAGGTTAGAAACATAAAAAAGGATGAAGTTAAATCGGGTATTTCACTTTTTGCATTTATTAAAGGAGTGGTTAAAAATAAAGTTGCTTATATTTGTCCGTTATTAAACAGATTCATAAAAAGGAAGGAAACTGATATGGAATGTAAAATCAGGCCGTGGAAAATGGAAGATGCTGCTGAACTCGTTTCAGCAATAAATAACAAAAACATCCTGGATAACCTGAGGGATGGTATACCTTATCCTTATACCGAAGATGATGCAAAGTTCTTCATCAACGGGATGCTAAAGGCTGACAAGAACAACATTATCGCCTTTGCCATTACCGTCGACGACAAGGTAGTAGGAAGCATCGGTGTGTTTCGTCAAGACAATATCCACTTCTGCACAGCCGAAATGGGGTATTACATAGCAGAACCTTTCTGGGGAAAAGGATTAGGAACCAGCGCCATCAAACAGACCTGCCAATATGTTTTTGACAACACTGATATTATCCGTATTTTTGCAGAACCTTTTGCCCGGAACATCGCTTCCTGCCGGATTCTTGAAAAGAGCGGATTTGAATGTGAAGGAACACTCAGGAGCAATGCAATCAAAAACGGCTGCGTTCTGGATATGAAAATGTATTCGCTCATTAAAAGTAATCACAGATAATGTATATTTGCAGAAAAAACGTTCAACATGAGAGACCAAGCAATATTAGTACGCAATGCGGTTAAAAACGAAATTCCCGCATTTGCCCTGATTGGAAAAGATAAGTTTGCATTACAGACTTTGGAATATTATTATTCTCTGGCAAAAGAAGAATGCAGTGAAGAGTTCCTAAAAGACCTGAGGGATTTGATAGAAAATGATTTCAAAAAGTTCAGGGAAGAGAATCCGGAAAAGATAAAGGTGCCTGATATGTGATTCGTGAATAAGTTCCCAAGGGATACCCAACGGATATTTCCGGCAAAGGGCATGCGATGATTATTGCTAATAGATAGTACATTATCTTGTTTTGCATATAACAAAATCAGGTGTTGACAGCTGTCAGTAGACTTGTTGATATCCGTCAACAAGTCTACTGACAACTGTCAACAGACTTACCAACAGTAATCAACACCAGCTAACGTCTACTGCAAAACATCAACTTCCTGTATGTAAAAGGTGATTGTGCACTATACGTGATGGAATTACGGACTATAATAAACAAGGCTTTTCTATATACCCCTTCCACCCGCAAACATCGATGAATAAAGAGATGCAATGATGTGGAAGGGGAGTTCGGTCAACAATGAAGTTTGTTTATTTCTGTAGCGGTTATGAATCAGTTACGAGCTACGGGCTACAAGCTACAAGTGCCTTTCGGAACATAGCGCAGCCACTTGTAGCTTGTAGCCTGTAGCTCGTAACTTTACTCCTTTCTTATCTGTTATAAGCTAAATAATAACAAGATTTCAGGCATTATCCCCACCCTGTTTTATTTTCTTAGAGAGTTTGCAACCGGAATCATGATAAAATTGTATCTTTGCACCGTTTTATGTATTTCGAGATAAAATAATAAACAACGATATATATGATAGCTAAAATCAACCAGCTTCTGCAAGAAGTGGAAGCACTGAAAGCTGCCAATGCCGAG
>CAMTFK010000093.1 GCA_947071285.1 uncultured Bacteroides sp.
TATTTTCTAAATATTCCCAAAGATAATGCAAACCGAAAGCAGTACAAAATAAGCTTGCTTATTTTTATTGCTGAGGTGCAGCTTATCTTAATCAAAGGTTATTCAAATAGGGGATAGCTGCCAAACTAAAAAATGTAAAGCCAACTAATCCGATTGCAAAAATAGCGGAATAGATGAGAATAAGCTTCTTCGTTGAGAATTATCGGGTTATAGAATAGTGCAAACGTTTGCAAACATCCATTGACCTTGCATTTGAATGGGCGTCGCACGTTGCTTTTTTGCGAGACGCTTTGTTTCCAGATGAAACTGTCGGGACTGCATAGATTCCCGGAAGTAAATATAAAACGGTTGACTAAGCTTTCAGTCGTTATAAATATTAACTGCGATGCCCCCCTTCTATAAGGACTTTTGTTATCTTTAGATAAGATAAGCTGCATTTCGGCATAACTTTTTCATGCTTGCATGAAAGTACTGCACTCAATTTGCATTATCTTTGTGTCGTTATCCCGTCATAAAGCGACGGATTAAATATCCCAAAAACAGCAGGAGGACGTAATATGAACCCATTAGAATACTTAGTACCCGGCAGAAAGAGACTTCCCTACGGCATGATGAACTTTGCGGTCATCCGCCGTGAAGACTATTATTATGTGGATAAAACCCGCTTCATCCCCATGATAGAGCAGGCGGACCGCTTTTTCTTCTTCATCCGTCCGCGCCGTTTCGGGAAGAGCCTGACGCTGAACGTGCTGCAACATTACTACGATGTGCGTACCCGCGACAAGTTCGACGACCTCTTTGGCGACCTCTACATCGGGCAGCATCCCACACCGAGTCGTAACACTTATCTTGTGCTCTATCTCAATTTCTCCGGCATCACCGGTGCACTGAACGACTATCGCAAAGGGCTGGATGAGCACTGCCAAATTCGCTTCGACTTTTTCTGCGAAGTCTATGCCGACCTTCTGCCGGAAGGCATCAGGGATCGGCTGGACGAGAAGGACGGAGCCGTCAACCAATTAGACTATCTGATTTCGGAATGCGAACGTGCCGGACAGAAGGTGTACCTCTTTATCGACGAGTACGACCACTTCACCAACGCCATTCTCTCCGACCCCGAAAGCCTGCACCGCTACACCAACGAAACGCATGGCGAGGGTTATCTGCGCGCCTTCTTCAACAAAGTGAAAGCAGGAACCTATTCCAGCATCGAGCGCTGTTTCATTACCGGTGTAAGCCCCGTGACGATGGACGACCTCACCAGCGGCTTCAACATCGGAACCAACTATTCCCTCTCACCGGACTTCAACCAAATGATGGGTTTCACAGAAGAAGAAGTGCGCGAAATGCTGACCTACTATTCTACCACCAGCCCCTTCAATCATACCATTGACGAACTGATAGAGATAATGAAGCCGTGGTATGATAACTATTGCTTCGCGCAGGAATGTTACGGCGAAACCACGATGTATAACTCCAACATGGTGCTTTATTTCGTCAAGAACTACATCTCGCGTGGCAAAGCACCGCTAAGCATGGTGGAAGAGAACATCCGTATCGACTACGAGAAACTACGCATGCTCATCCGTAAGGACAAGGAGTTTGCCCACGACGCCTCAGTCATTCAAACCCTCGTGAGCCAGGGCTTCATCACCGGCGAACTGAAGAGTGGCTTCCCTGCCTCCGGCATCACCAATCCCGATAATTTCGTGAGCTTGCTCTACTATTTCGGCATGCTCACCATCAACGGCATGCACCGGGGAAAGACCAAACTCATCATCCCCAATCTGGTAGTTCAGGAACAACTCTATACCTATCTGTTAAGCACCTACAACGAAGCTGACCTCAGTTTCAGCAGCTACGAAAAGAGTGAACTGGCAAGTCAGCTCGCTTACGATGGCAACTGGCAAGCCTACTTCGACTACATTGCCGACTGCCTGAAGACCTACGCCTCGCAGCGCGACAAGCAGAAGGGCGAGTTCTTCGTGCATGGCTTCACCCTTGCCATGACTGCACAGAACCGTTTCTACCGTCCCATCTCCGAGCAAGATACGCAGGCGGGTTATGTCGATATTTTCCTCTGTCCGATGCTGGACATCTACTCCGACATGACGCACAGCTACATTGTAGAGTTGAAGTATGCCAAGTACAAAGACCCCGAAACCCGTGTGGAGGAACTGCGTCAGGAGGCTATCGCACAAGCCAACCGCTACGCTGATACCGATACGGTGAAACGTGCCATCGGCAGCACCCGGCTGCATAAGATTGTGGTGGTGTATAAAGGCATGGAAATGCGGGTGTGCGAAGAAATACAGTAGTCCGGACCTTTAACGTAACCCGGCATATGCACAGACCAGTTCTTTTTCTTTTCATTCTGTTACAGATATGGCTTCCTTGCACTCTGGCGGGGCAGAAGTCCGATTACAGGCTGTTTGATAATGTCAGTCTGGGGACGGAAGCCTCCGTCATCAGTTGCTTCCTGCAAGACACGCAAGGACTGATATGGATAGGTTCCAACAAAGGACTGTTCAGTTACGACGGCTATTCCTCACAACCGCATTTCACTTTCGGTGAGCGCAGCAATACGCGCATTTATTGCGGTACGGTGGTGGACAGCACCTATCTTTATATAGGTGCGGATAATGGCTTGCTGATTTATAACTACCGGACAGACACTTACCAAGAACCGGAAGCGGACTTCCCGACCGACATCCGCACACTGGCATTGCGTGACGGCGTGCTGTGGCTGGGGACACTAAACGGCCTCTATACCTACTCACCGGAAACCCGGCAACTCTCCGCCATCACCGAAGGACTTCCGCACCAGACCATTTATTCCATTATCCGCGCCTCGGACGATAACCTCTACATTGGCACGTACAACGGCTGTTGCCGCTACATCCCCGCCACCGGACGCTTTGAAACCATAGACCTGCCCGTCACCCGTGGCCGAAGCAACCAGTTTGTCAATTCACTTCTGGAAGATACCGCACGCGGTTGCATCTGGATAGGCACAGAAGGATGTCTTTTCAAATACACCCCTGCCGACGGGCATACACAGCGGATAGATGCTTTCCATGATAACTCTGTCAAGTCTCTGGCACTGGACGGGAACGGTCAATTGCTGGTAGGCACCGATAATGGTCTGTACGTCTATCAGGAGGACGAGCCCCTGTTGCACGTTGTTCATGACTCCCGAAACCTCCAGTCCCTTTCTAACAATATCATCTGGACCATCTTTGCCGACCGCGAGCATAACGTCTGGCTGGGTACGGATTACGGCATCTCCATGTCCCGCCATAACAGTGTGTTGCGTCACATCCCTATCTCGCAGATTACCGGAACAGGGGAGGGCAACCAGTTCTATTCCATGCTGCGCGATACGCACGGAACTTATTGGTTTGGCGGCACCAACGGCCTCATTCGCTTCACCGCTCTTATGGATGGGGAACAGGGCGTTGCCTGGTACAAGATGGGAGACCGGAAATATCCTTTATCCCACAACCGGGTACGCCATCTTTACGAAGACCGTGAACAACAACTCTGGGTGGCTACGGATGGCAGCATCAGTCGTTACGACCCGGCGAAACGCCAGTTTATACATTATAACATAGTGGACAGCACCCGCCGCTACAATACCAATTGGACGTATAGCCTTTTTGAAGACCATGACGGGCAACTTTGGATAGCTACCTGTCTTGGTGGCATCTTTGTGGTAGATAAGGAAAACCTCATGCGTTCTTCCGGCGGACTCTACATGGCGGAGAAGACTTATTCCATCCACAACGGCCTGTCCGGCATGTTCATCAATCAGATGATTCCCGACCAAGAAGGGAATGTATGGGCATTGCTCTATAACAGTCCCAACAGCATCGAAAAGATAAATCCCCGTACCGGCGAAGTCACCCATATTGCCGCCGGTGAACTGAAAGGCGAGCATACTCCCAACTTTATCCTTTGTGCCGAAGACGGCTACATATGGATAGGTTTCCCCGGTGGAGTGATGCGCGTGACTCCCGAAAACGACAGTATCCACATGTTGCCATTTGATGCCTATAATCATTATGAAGTGCTTTCCATGGCCGAAGCCGACGGCCGCATCTGGATCTCTACCACAGATGGTTTCTGGGTAGCTGACCAGCAGACTCTGGAAGTCCGCCGACTGAATATCACCGACAAGCGTTTCACCAGCATGTTCTTTGATAAGACAAGTGGAGAACTCTATCTGGGCACCGCAGACGGTTTTGCCATCTCCTCACCCGAGGCCTTGCTGGCGGAACACCTTGAACAGCCTTTGATATTGACCGCCCTTTACGTCAATAATCAACTTTACCAGTCTGGGGCGGGGCAGGCGCTTGATGCAGTGCAATCTGTACAAAGCATCCGCTACTCACAGCGTATAAATCTAGACTACGACCAGAACAATCTTGCTTTTGAACTCTCCGACCTGCCTTATTCCCTTGAAGAGAAAAGTAAACTGTTGTATCGCCTGGAAGGTGTGGACCGTGAATGGAACCTGTTGAAACCGAATACGAACCGGATTACTTACAACAATTTGAGCTATGGTGACTACCGTCTGATAGTGAGTAAGCTGGATGCGCATGGCAAGCCGTCCGAAAAAACGTATGCATTGGACGTCCACATCATTCCGCCCTGGTACTACACCCCGTGGGCAAAGGCCGTTTATGTCTTGCTGTGCCTTGTCCTGATACTCTGGACAATCAACTTCTTTCGTGTGAAGAACCGTCTGAAACTGGAGCGTCTGGAGAAAGAGAAAATCCTGGAGCAGTCTCAGGCTAAGATGGAGTTCTTTACGAATCTCTCCCACGACCTGAAAACTCCGTTGAGCATGATTATCGCGCCTATCAGCAAGTTGCTGCCCGGCATCAAGGATCAGCAGGAGAAGAAACAACTGGAACAGGTGCATCGCAATGCCATGAAGTTGAATTCGCTTATCCATCAGGGGCTGGACTTCAACCGGGTGGATAGTGGAAACAATACATTACTGATACTTTCTCAAATCGAACTGGTGTCTTTTGCGCGTGGCTTATTCACTTTGTATGCAGAGGAGAAGGCGAAAGAGAAGAAGCTGGCTTTCCATTTCCATACCGACCGTGAAAAGATATACATACAGATGGATGCCATAAAACTGGAATCTATCTTGGATAATCTTTTATCCAATGCCGTGAAGTATACTCCGGAGGGTGGGAGTGTTACGCTTCGCCTGGAAATCCCCGGTGATGGGAAAGATGTGCATATTTCTGTTTCCGATACAGGTATCGGTGTGCCCCGTCAGGACCAGCCGTATATCTTCCAGCGCTTCTTCCAATCGTCTCAAACGGCGGGGAAGAAAGAAGGAACAGGTATCGGTCTTTATCTCGTAAAGACTTATACGGAACTGCATGGCGGCAGCGTGCTGCTCACTTCGGAAGAGAACAGAGGGACTACCATTATACTGAACTTACCGGTTGTGAGTTTGGAACAAATGTCTACCGACACTGTTCCAGAACCCATTGCTTCTGAAAAAAAACTTGCTCTTTCCGGTTCGGAAACAGTGACTTCCGAGGTGGAACCTGTTACTTTCCCGGCAGAACGGGCTTTGTCTGATACAGATACAGCCAGGTCGGAAGCCCCGTTGATATTGATAGTTGACGATACACCAGAAATAACTGAGTTTATTTATCAGATGTTGCATGCCAACTATCGTTGCCGCGTGGCGGAGAACGGTAAAATAGGCGTGGAGCTTGCAATGGAATTATTGCCCGACTTGATAATTGCTGATGTCATGATGCCCGTAATGGACGGGTTTGAAATGGTGCACCGCCTTAAAAAGCACATTCCTACTTCCACTATCCCCATTATCCTGTTGACGGCTAAGAGCGACAAGAAGACGGAGCTTGAAAGTATCCAGTTGAACATCGAGGCTTTCATTCCCAAGCCCTTCGAACCGGATATTCTGCTTTCGCGTGTGCAACAATTGTTGGCTGCCCGGGAGATGCATGAAGCGAAAGCCCGCATCGAAGCCCTTGCCGCCCCGAAGGAAATCGAAGCGGTTTCCTACGATGAGAAGTTCCTGGCAAGCATTATCCATCTGATTGAAGAACACATTTCGGACTCGGAACTGAATGTGAATGCCCTCTGCGAATGGACGAGTACGAATAACAAGCAGATGTATCGCAAGATAAAACAACTCACCGGCATGACGCCTGTAGAATATATCAAATCCATTCGTATGAAGAAAGCCGCCATGCTGTTGAAGCAACAGAAGTTCACGGTTGCCGAGGTGATGTATATGGTTGGTTTTTCTAATCACTCTTACTTCTCCAAATGCTTTCAGGCGGAGTTCGGGGTGACGCCTAAGCAATATATTTAGTTCGGTTTTGCCAACTTTTTGCCACCGTAGTGGCAAAGTTTTGCCAAGCCTATGGCAAAGTCTTGCCAATGCGATGGCAAAAGTTTGCCACTGAGGTGGCAAGGAATTGGCAAAGTTAAGAGTTCAGGAACACCTCGGCTCCCAGCAGATTATTGAAGTAAGTGGCATTCCGTTCGTCTTCCAGACTTCCGTCGGGGGTGAATAATAGTTGGTATCTGGTTTGTGTATTCGCCATCCCCACTATTACGGAAATCACCGATTGTTTTTCAGGAAACTGAACTAATGTCACATCTTGCACCATTCCGTCGGAATACTGGCTGGCGGCGAATGCATTGTAAACTGCGGGAGGCACTTCATCCATAGTCTCCCAGTCAGTCTGCTTCATTGCCCACGAGGCATTGGCATTGAACCAGACCTTGGTGTCGAAGCCATTCAACATAAAGTCTGCCACATAATACGCTTCATCCCGAGTCCAGGCGACGTCCTTAGCTTCGGGATACATCTTTTTTAAAGCTTCCTGTACATTGACAGGAGCATAGTCGGCAAAAACCGGAACTGATGCCAGAAACATCAGAAGCAGGAAAGAAAACTTCAGCTTGTTCATACTCATAAATCTTTTAGGTTAGGTCTTGAAAAATGCTTTTGTAGAGAACGGCATTTCGTGCCTTTTGTTTGCTCATTTAACACAAATCGTTCTCACAAAGTGTTCTACGGTCGTTTCATGTCTCAATATTATCCTTTTATGTCCGAAATATACTTTCGTGAATCTCTCTTCTCCGTTACTTTTGCCAACAGAAAACCAACTTTAATTTGATGACATGAAGAGACACATTCTACTCCTGATTACTTGTCTGCTGACGGCAGTTGTCCCGGCACAAAACAAAGCATCCAAAAGCATCCCTACTGTTTACGTAGACGGTCACGGCGTCATGCGCTGGTCCGATACTCGGAAAGAAGCTTCTTTCTTTGGCGTGAACTACACCCTGCCTTTTGCCCATGCTTACCGGGCTATGGGGTATCTGGGCATTGACCGCAAAGCTGCTATCGACCGCGATGTCTATCACTTCACACGCTTGGGATTGAATGCCTACCGCATCCACGTCTGGGACGTTGAAATCTCCGACGGCGAAGGTAATCTTCTGGAGAACGAACATCTGGAATTACTGGATTATCTTATTTATAAGTTGCAGGAACGTGGCATCCGCACCGTCATCACCGCCCAAACCAACTTCGGCAATGGTTACCCCGAACGTAACCAGCCCACCGGCGGCTTCTCTTCTAATTATGATAAATGCGCCGTTCATAGCGACGCCGAAGCCATTGCAGCACAGGAGAAGTACATTGCCGCCCTTGTGCGCCACGTCAACACCTATACAGGCCATGCCTATAAAGACGACCCTTACATTGTGGGTTTTGAAATCAACAACGAACCCTGCCATCCGGGCACGGTGGCCGAGACGCGCGATTATATCAATAAGATGTTATCAGCCCTGAAGCGTGCCGGCAACCGGAAACCGGTATTCTATAACGTCAGCCACAACCAGCATGTAGTTGAGGCTTACTACGATACCGCCATTCAAGGAACCACCTATCAATGGTACCCCGTCGGCCTCGTCTCCGGTCATACCCGCAAGGGCAACTTCCTGCCTTCCGTAGACCGATATGATATTCCTTTCTCCAATTTAAAAGGCTTCAATAAGAAAGCCCGTCTGGTTTATGAATTCGACCCTGCGGACAATCTCTACTCTTATCTCTATCCCGCCACCGTCCGCACGTTCCGTACTGCTGGCTTCCAATGGATTACGCAGTTTGCCTACGACCCCATTGACATGGCGGCCTATAATACCGAATATCAGACTCATTACCTGAATGTGGCTTATACTCCGAACAAAGCGCTCGGCCTGATGATTGCCGCAGAAGTGGCACAGAAAGTGGGTAGGGGAGAGAGCTTCGGCAGTTATCCGGCAGATACACTGTTCGGTGACTTCCGTGTCAGCTACGTGCAGGATTTGAGTGAACTGAACGACGGAGAAAAGTTCTACTACTCCAATACCACGCAGACCCTTCCGAAAGATGCTTCGCGGCTTCGTGCTATTGCCGGATGCGGCAGTTCTCCTGTTGTCCGCTATGAGGGTACGGGTGTTTATTGGATAGATAAACTGGAAGCGGGCGTTTGGCGTCTTGAAGTGATGCCCGATGCCGTGCAGGTGAGCGATCCGTTTGCCAAGCCTTCTCTGGATAAAGAAGTAACGCGCATCATTTCCAATGCGTGGGATATGACGTTGGACTTGCCGGACTTGGGTAAACATTTCCGGGTGAACGGGCTGAATGCTGACAATACTTTCCATGCGCAGGCGACTGATGGTAAGATTTCATCCCTTCGCCCGGGTGTCTATCTTCTGCAACGCGAAGGTGCATCCGCCACTCAGCAATGGACTACCGATAAGTCTTGGAATAACATCATTTTAGGCGAGTATGTGCACCCCCTTCGTTTTCAGCCACACTGTTGTCAAACGGATTCCTATGTTATCAACCATCAGCCTGCCCGGATGGTTGATGCTGGTAAGGATTTACAAATAGAAACCATCGTAGCAGGTAATGAAAAGCCTGATTCAGTGATTATCTATACTAGCCGGGTCTCCTTCTGGAACGAGAAAAATCCATATATAAAAATGAACTATACAAGTGGATATACTTACCGTGCAACTATACCTGCCACTCAATTGAAAGAAAGCAGCTTCAAGTATAATATTGTTGTTTGTAAAGGTGATAAGCGACAAACATCTCCTGCCGGGATAGCTAAAAGTCCTTTGGATTGGGATTATACTTCGGAAGCTTTCTGGCTGACTAATACCTTAACCAAACATCAGCCTCTCACGCTCTTCTGTGTGAATACTTCATGCAACTTCAGTGGGTCTTTCATTACGAATGGAGCAGATGCTTCCTTTTTGGAAACTTATACTTTACCCGAATGGAGCCGTACAAACCGTCAGGTCATAGAGAATGGTCCGGTGGAGAGGCAGACCTTGCGTGTGATATTTACATCCAAAAGTGAGAAACCTGTTTATTTCCTTCGCCGTTACATAAAAGATGATGTCAGCGGATGTCCTGAACGCCTTGCTGCCTGTCGTACTCTTTGCCTGCAAGCGAAGAAGATGTCGGAAGGGCTTCGGGCAGGTTTTATCACTTCTGATGGATATACTTATCTTGCTTCGTGCATTTCGTCTGCCGACGGCATTGTCCGTGTCCCTCTTTCAGAACTGAAACAAACGAATACTGCCTTGCTGCCTCCCGTCTATCCGGTTTTTCTCAGTAAGTATTTCTATCTGGAAACGGAACTTCCTTTCAGGATAGAGAATATTGAAAGCCTCGAACTTTCCTTCGATGGGAGTACCGGCAAGGAAGCTGAAATAGAGATAGGCAGCATTTGGTTGGAATAGTATATATTAATTTTCTATATTTGTATCATTGATAATCATATTGCCATGAAACACATGAAATTTTTATCTTCCCTGTTTTGTATTGCTTTTGCCATATTGGCATGCAGTAGCAATAATGGAACAGAACCTGATTCAGGTCTGTTTCCTGATGATGAAGAAACTCCTACTGCTGAGTTTGCTAAAGGTGCAGACATCAGTTGGGTAACGGAAATGGAACACAAAGGCATGAAATTCTACAATGCCACCGGTACGGCAACAGACTGTTTTCAATTAATGAAGGACCTCGGTCTGAATGCAATCCGTCTCCGGGTCTGGGTGAATCCGGAGGAGCATGATAACTGGTGCAACAAAGCAGATTTGCTGGCTAAGGCAAAACGGACTGCAAGTTTGGGGATGGATTTGATGGTAGATTTCCACTATAGTGACTGGTGGGCTGATCCGGGTAAACAAAATATTCCCGCTGCATGGAAATCCCACTCTTACGAACAGATGAAGATGGATGTGGCAAACCATACCGCTGAAGTATTGCAGTTGTTGAAGGACAACCAGATCACTCCGAAATGGGTACAGGTAGGCAATGAAACCAGTAATGGTTTCTTATGGGATATGGGTAAAGCCGATCAGAACCCGAAACAATATGCCGGATTGTTTGCTGCCGGATATGATGCCGTAAAGACTGTTTTCCCGCAGGCCATTGTGATTGTACATCTGGATAATGGTTTTGACAACAGCCTCTATAATTGGAATCTGGATATTCTGAAAAACAATGGTGCTAAATGGGATATGATAGGCATGTCACTTTATCCTTATTGGGCGTTAGAGAGTGGAAAAGAAACCTCTGCCGCGCAAACCATAACAGACTGTATTGCCAATATCAAGAAAGTAAGTGAGAAATACAATTGCGATGTGATGGTTGTGGAAACAGGTATGGAATGTGCAGATAATAATGGAAAACTGGCGAGTGCATCTGTCCTTGCCGAAGGAAAGACCATGATGGCCCGCATCATAAAAGAATGCCGTGAGAATACGAACGGGCGTTGTAAGGGAGTATTCTACTGGGAGCCGGAGTGCAAACCGAGCCAATATCGGTTGGGTGCATTTACCGAAGATGGTTATCCTACCGTTATCATGGATGCTTTTAAATAATAATGACTCAATAAAAACTCTTGATTGATGATGAAAAAGATATTATTCTTATTTTATTGCTGTGTTCTTTCTTCCTTGATGATAAAGGCACAGCGTACGGAAACACTGTTGGAAAAGAATTGGAAATTTACCAAAGAAGACATTCCCGAAGCCATGCAAACAAATTTCGACGACCGCAAGTGGGAAACCGTAACCATCCCTCACGACTGGGCCATCTTCGGTCCCTTCGACCGCAGCAACGACTTGCAGGAAGTAGCCGTGACGCAGAACTTCGAGAAAAAAGCCTCTGTAAAGACTGGGCGTACAGGAGGACTGCCTTACGTCGGTATCGGTTGGTATCGCACTACCTTCGATGCTCCCGCCGACAAACAAACCACCCTTGTCTTCGACGGTGCCATGAGCGAAGCCCGTGTCTACGTCAATGGGCAGGAGGCTTGTTTCTGGCCTTTCGGTTATAATTCTTTTCATTGCGATGTCACTTCTCTTTTGAATAAAGACGGTAAGAATAACACTCTCGCTGTCCGTCTGGAAAACAAACCGCAATCTTCCCGCTGGTATCCCGGTGCAGGACTTTATCGCAATGTACATGTAGTAACCACCGAGAAAGTACACGTTCCCGTATGGGGCACGCAACTGACTACTCCTCATGTTGCTGATGAGTATGCCTCGGTACGTTTGCTGACGACTATTGCTAATGATGAAGGAAAAGATATCCGTATCGTAACAGAGATTATCTCTCCCGATGGGAAAGTTGTTGCGACGAAGGATAATACCCGTAAGATTAATCACGGTCAGCCTTTCGAGCAAAACTTCCTGGTCGATGCTCCTTGCTTGTGGTCACCGGAGACACCTTATTTATATAAGGCAGTTTCTAAAATCTATGCCGATGGCAAACAAATGGATGAATATACCACTCGTTTCGGTATCCGTAGCATAGAAATCATAGCTGACAAAGGCTTCTTCCTGAATGGTAAGCACCGTAAATTCCAGGGCGTATGCAACCATCATGACCTTGGTCCGCTGGGTGCCGCCATCAACGTTGCCGCTTTGCGCCGCCAGCTCACTATACTGAAAGATATGGGTTGCGATGCCATCCGCACTGCTCACAACATGCCTGCACCTGAGTTAGTGCAACTTTGCGACGAAATGGGCTTCATGATGATGGTGGAACCTTTTGACGAGTGGGACATTGCTAAATGTGCCAATGGCTACCACCGATACTTCAACGAGTGGGCGGAACGCGACATGATAAATATGTTGCATCAATACCGCAACAATCCTTGCGTAGTGATGTGGAGCATTGGTAACGAAGTTCCCACCCAGTGCAGCCCCGTAGGTTATAAAGTAGCCTCTTTCTTGCAGGACATCTGCCACCGCGAAGACCCGACGCGCCCCGTTACTTGTGGTATGGACCAGGTGACTTGCGTCTTGAAGAACGGTTTTGCCGCTATGATCGATGTTCCCGGTTTCAACTACCGCGCGCACCGCTATTTGGAGGCTTATGAGCAACTACCACAGAACATTGTGCTCGGTTCGGAAACATCTTCCACTGTAAGTTCCCGTGGGGTATATAAATTTCCGGTAGAGAAGCGTGGCGATGCAAAGTATGAAGATCATCAATCTTCCGGTTATGACTTGGAACACTGTTCCTGGTCTAATGTCCCTGACGAAGACTTTGCTCTTGCCGATGATTATGACTGGACTATCGGGCAGTTCGTCTGGACCGGTTTCGATTATTTGGGTGAACCTTCTCCCTATGATACGGATGCCTGGCCCAGCCATAGCTCACTGTTCGGTATCATCGACCTTGCCAGTCTGCCCAAAGACCGTTACTATCTCTATCGCAGCCTTTGGAATAAGCAGGCTAATACTCTCCATGTACTTCCGCATTGGACTTGGCCGGGTAGGGAAGGAGAGAACACTCCTGTGTTTGTTTACACGAGCTATCCGTCAGCCGAGCTTTTTGTCAATGGTAAAAGCTTTGGCAAACAGCATAAACTCACTGCCGAAGAGAGTAAAGCATTGCAAGGAAAAGATGCTCTTGCTTTGCAGCGCCGTTATCGTCTGATGTGGATGGATGTCCCCTACGAACCGGGTGAAGTGAAAGTTGTTGCTTACGATGCTTCCGGCAAATCCGTAGAGGAAAAAGTGATCCGTACTGCCGGTAAACCTCATCATCTGGAAGTGATTGCCGACCGCAACCAACTGAAGGCTGATGGCAAGGATGTGGCTTACATCACTGTCCGCGTAGTTGATAAAGATGGCAATCTTTGTCCTGCTGACAACCGCCTTGTTAACTTCTCCGTGAAAGGTGCCGGTCGTTATCGTGCTGCTGCCAATGGTGATGCTACTTCACTCGATTTATTCCATTTGCCAAAGATGCCCGCCTTCAGTGGTCAGTTAACGGCAATTGTGCAAACGGCTGAGCAGCCCGGTGAAATCGTTTTCGAGGCTAAGGCTAAAGGGGTGAAATCTGGCAAGATTGTGCTGAGCACTTCAAAATAGTCGTGTCAAAGCCGTATCCGGTCCGTATCATCTCCGTGTCTATAGGAAGCGAACTGATACGGAGATGCTACGGAGCAGATACGGACTGGATACGGAGATGTTACGGAGATTGCGTGGAGGTTGCATGGAGATGTAATGGACCGATTTGGCTCAAAAATTTATTAAAAAGCATTCTTTTCGGCTCAAGTTGAGCTGTATTCATTCGTTTTATTTGTATTTTTGAGCCGAATCAATAATATACTATTATGAGTTTATGTAACGAAATACTTGAATACCTCCATTATCATCCGGAATCATCCAGAAGTGAAATTACTGATGGTATTACAACAAAAATAAGTTCGGCAACTCTTAAACGAGCAATATCCGAAGCTGTAAAACAGAATCTTATACATGTAACGGGAAAGGGTAAAGCAACTAAATATAACATTACCCCACAAGCTCATGTATTAATCACGCTCAATATCGATACTTATTTTGAAAAAGAAATTGACGAACGTATCGTTCAACAAGGATTCAACTTCGATCTTATACAACAAATATTACCTTATGTTACCCTGTTTTCTGATGAAGAACTCCGGCATTTAACTAACCTGCAGAAAACTTTTGCGCAAAATGTTTCTAGGTTATCTTCTTTGGAATATACCAAGGAAATGGAGCGGTTGAGCATAGATTTAAGTTGGAAATCCTCGCAAATCGAAGGTAACACCTATTCTTTATTGGAAACAGAACGTTTATTGACCGAAAAAGAAGAGGCCAAAGGAAAAAGTAAAGAGGAAGCCATAATGTTGCTCAACCATAAAGATTCATTGAAATTCATACTTCAAGAACCGGATTATCTAGAGACCCTGACTGTAACGCATATTGAAGACATCCACAGTATTCTTACGAAAGATTTAAATGTAGACCACAATATCCGCTCCCGCCGTGTTGGCATTACCGGTACAAATTATCGCCCTCTCGATAATGAATTTCAAATTCGGGAAGCAATGAGGGATACTTGCGATTTGATTAATGGTAAATCATGTGTTTTTGAAAAAGCCTTATTGGTACTGGTCTTATTGTCATATATACAGCCTTTCGCTGATGGCAACAAAAGGACTGCGCGTATTGTCAGTAATGCTATTTTAATAGCTAACAAATACTGTCCTCTTTCTTTCAGGACAGTGGATTCAATTGACTATAAAAAAGCGATGCTGATTTTTTATGAGCAGAATAATATATCCGCTTTCAAAAGAATCTTTATGGAGCAATTTGAGTTTGCTGTGAATACCTATTTTTAGTATTCTGCACAAGTATCATCAAAATGCTTGATCAAGACTATAGTGGCTTCTTTGTCATTTTGACAAATTGTATTTTAAGTTGGCTGAGAATCCATTGTTTCTGTCCTGATGCTGGTGAAAGCTGAAATATGCGAATGAAAGTAAGCAAGTGACAGATTGATTGAGGAATATCGAAATACTTACATTTATTCTGGAGTAGAATACCCCTTGAAAGTTACCCTTATAGGTGAAAAGCATGATGCAAATAAGTGCTTCAGCCGGAAGTAGTAACCCTTTTACCTATAAGTAGTAACCATATCACTTATAAGTAGTAACCATATTACCCATAAGTAGTAACCCTTTTCTGCATAAATAACTTCTATAGTAGTAAATATATGCAATAATGGCGGATTTTTATTCCTTGTTTATTCATGGAATATGCCGGAATGCGGTCTTGAATTTTTGTTCGTGTTATGGAATATGTGCAAATGTAATCATTGTGAGGACAAATTGTGAAATTGGTTTTCTTTTTGATATTTCATGAAGTTTTCCTATTTGAAAATGCCTAATATATCTATCAGATCTTCTTTTGAAATATAGATTCTTTATCTGGCTGTAGTTGCGCAAATCCGTGCAATCGTTTGCACTGTTGCTATTGCATATTTCTTATCTTTCTTGTATTTTAATATTTTTATAAAGCATATTTTTGTTGCGTCATGTTATAGATACCTTATAAAAGAAAAAGGAATCGAGAGATAATTTCGAATATATAATATAGGTAATTAATATTGTTAACTTTAATTTTTTAAATGCATGAAGCAAGTTAATCTTAGAATCTATCGAATGATTCTTCCCCTATTAATAGGGTTATTCTTGTCTGTAGGCGTTTATGCACAGAACATCACCGTGAAAGGGCATGTAAAAGATGCTACGGGGTTGGAAGTGATAGGCGCAAATGTCGTAGAGAAAGGAAATCCTGCGAATGGTACAATCACTGATTTGGATGGTAACTTTACGTTGAGCGTTCCACAAGGGTCTACGCTTGTCGTTTCTTTTATTGGCTATAAAACAGAAGAAGTAAAGGCGGCTTCCACTGTTATGGTGACTCTACAGGATGATTCACAACTTTTGGATGCTGTTGTGGTAATCGGATATGGTACTGTGAAAAAGAATGATGCTACAGGTTCGGTTACAGCTATCAAACCTGATAAAATCAGTAAAGGTATGACTACCAATGCCCAGGATATGATGGCAGGTAAAATAGCCGGTGTAAGTATCATCTCCGATGGTGGTACTCCGGGTGCTGGTGCGCAGATTCGTATCCGTGGTGGTTCTTCATTGAATGCGGTCAATGATCCGTTGATTGTGATTGACGGTTTGGCTATGGACAACGCAGGCGTGAAGGGTTTGAGCAATCCGTTGGCTATGGTGAATCCGAATGATATTGAAACCTTTACGGTGTTGAAAGATGCTTCGGCTACGGCTATTTATGGTTCTCGTGCATCTAATGGTGTAATTATTATTACTACAAAAAGAGGTGCCTCCGGTTCTGCTCCAAAGGTTTCTTACGATGGTAATGTTTCAGTGGGCGTCATTCGTTCTACGGTCGATGTGATGGATGGTAATGAATACCGTTCCTATATGGCTGGTGTTTATGGTGGCGAAGACAAATTACCTGCTCCACTGGGTACTGCCAACACTGACTGGCAAAGTGAAATTTATCGTCCGGCTGTTAGCCACGACCATAATGTCACTATTACTGGTGGCTTAAAGAATATGCCTTATCGCCTCTCACTTGGCTACACT
>CAMTFK010000094.1 GCA_947071285.1 uncultured Bacteroides sp.
AGAATTAAGATAGTATCGCTTATCATTTGCTTCATTTCTGCACTGTTATGAATCTATTTTAACTCCTGATTCACATTAGTAAGGACCGCAAGTGTTTTTAAAAGTACCCGCCTTCACCTTCACAATGGAATATATCATACACAAACATGGACAATTTTGCCCACTCCCTCCCCTTGAATCGCCGTATCTTTGTCTATAGATTTAAAAGAAAAACGATATACCATGAAAAGAATAATTACGACTTGCCTGCTACTGAGTGGCACCTGCCTGTTATCAGCCCAGAAAATAGCGTCCGTGTACAAACCCGCCAAAAGCGAGATGTACCGGAAAGGCTGGATAGACTTCAACAAAAACGGAGTGAAAGATGTGTACGAAGACCCCAACGCCACGCTGGATGCACGCATCGACGACCTGCTCAGCCAGATGACACTGGACGAAAAGACCTGTCAGATGGTCACCCTCTACGGTTATAAACGTGTGCTGAAAGATGACCTCCCCACCCCCGAATGGAAACAAATGCTCTGGAAAGATGGCATCGGTGCCATCGACGAACACTTGAACGGCTTCCAGCAATGGGGACTCCCCCCATCGGATAATCCGAACGTATGGCCAGCCTCCCGCCATGCCTGGGCACTGAATGAAGTGCAACGCTTCTTCATTGAAGAAACCCGCCTTGGCATTCCTGTGGATTTCACCAACGAAGGCATCCGTGGCGTAGAGAGCTACCGTGCTACCAACTTCCCCACCCAACTGGGATTAGGGCACACTTGGAACCGTGAATTGATACACCGGGTGGGACTTATCACCGGACGGGAAGCCCGCATGCTGGGATATACCAACGTCTATGCCCCCATTCTCGACGTAGGCCGCGACCAGCGTTGGGGACGATATGAAGAAGTGTATGGTGAATCTCCCTACCTCGTTGCCGAACTGGGTATTGAGATGGTGCGCGGTATGCAGCACAACCATCAAGTGGCCGCCACCGGAAAGCATTTTGTTGCTTATAGCAATAACAAGGGTGCCCGCGAAGGTATGGCACGTGTAGACCCGCAAATGTCTCCGCGTGAAGTGGAGATGATACATGTCTATCCCTTCAAACGGGTCATAAAAGAAGCAGGCATGCTGGGAGTAATGAGCTCATACAACGACTACGACGGCATCCCCATACAAGGCAGTTATTATTGGCTGACTACACGCCTGCGTGGTGAAATGGGCTTCCGCGGTTACGTCGTTTCCGACAGTGACGCCGTAGAATATCTCTATACGAAGCACAGCACCGCCAAAGACATGAAAGAAGCCGTACGCCAGAGTGTGGAGGCAGGTTTGAATGTGCGCTGTACTTTCCGTTCACCGGACTCATATGTACTGCCACTTCGCGAACTGGTAAAAGAAGGTGGACTGAGCGAAGACGTCATCAACGACCGCGTGCGTGACATTCTGCGTGTGAAGTTCCTTATCGGACTGTTTGATGCTCCCTACCAGACCGACCTTGCCGGGGCTGATAAAGAAGTGGAGAAAGCAGAGAACGAAGCAGTAGCCCTGCAAGCCTCACGCGAAAGCCTCGTCCTGTTGAAGAATGAAAACAACATATTGCCACTGGACATCAACAACGTAAAAAAGATAGCCGTATGCGGCCCTAATGCTAATGAAGAAGGTTATGCACTGACACACTACGGCCCGTTGGCAGTAGAAGTAACCACAGTATTGGAGGGTATCCGCCAAAAGACCGAAGGCAAAACAGAAGTACTGTATACAAAGGGCTGCGACCTTGTAGATGCCAACTGGCCGGAAAGCGAACTCATCGAATATCCCATGACCGATGAAGAGCAAGCGGAAATAAACAAAGCCGTAGAGAATGCACGCCAAGCTGATGTAGCCGTTGTCGTATTAGGTGGCGGACAACGCACCTGCGGTGAAAACAAGTCACGCAGCAGCCTGGACCTTCCGGGACGGCAACTGAAACTTCTCCAAGCCGTGCAGGCAACAGGAAAGCCCGTTGTGCTGGTATTGATTAACGGTCGTCCGCTTTCCATCAACTGGGCGGACAAGTTTGTCCCCGCCATTCTGGAAACCTGGTATCCGGGCTCTAAAGGTGGTACGGCAGTGGCCGATGTACTCTTCGGAGATTACAATCCGGGCGGGAAGCTGACTGTTACCTTCCCCAAAAGTGTGGGACAAATCCCCTTCAATTTCCCTTGCAAGCCTTCTTCGCAGATTGACGGAGGAAAGAATCCGGGACCGGATGGGAATATGTCACGTGTCAACGGTGCACTTTATCCCTTTGGATACGGTCTGAGTTATACTACCTTCGAATATTCCGATATCGAAATCAGTCCAAAGGTGATGACCGCCAATCAGAAAGCCACCGTACGCTGCAAAGTTACCAATACCGGAAAACGGGCAGGCGATGAAGTAGTGCAACTCTATATCCGTGATATGCTGAGCAGCATCACCACTTATGAAAAGAATCTTGCAGGGTTCGAGCGCATCCACCTGCAACCGGGAGAAACGAAGGAAGTCACCTTCACCCTCGACCGCAAACATCTGGAACTACTGGATAAACACATGGAATGGGTGGTAGAACCGGGAGACTTTAGCATCATGGTAGGCGCCTCTTCCGAAGACATCCGTCTGAATGGAATGTTGACAGTAGAAGACCCTAACGCTCCTATGCAAACGCAAGTCCAAACAGATAGTCCTGTGACTGCCAGCACCAATCCGGAAAGCGTAATGAACGTACTTGATAAAAAAATGAATACTGTTTGGGAGGGAAATAAAGGAGATTATATTACCTTTGCCTTAGAGAACGGCTCTAAGGTAGATGGTGTTTCCATTGCATTCAGCAGAAGCAACGGTCTGCCGGCAGAGTTTGAGATACAGCTTTCGGGCGGTGGCGGACAGTTCCTGACGGTTTATTCGGGTACAGTCAGCGAGTACGGCAAGTTGATTTCATACACGTTCAAGGGAACCACCGCCAGCGACTTGCGTATCGTGCTGAACGATGACCGTGTAGGAGTGGCGGAAGTGAAAATTAACGATTAACGGACTAGTGATGAGTGATTAGTACTTATCACTAATCATTAAATACTAATCACTCATGAAATCTCTTCTTTTCTTTATGCTTGGATTAGCCATGGTGGCCTGCTCTCCTCGTAAGGCAGGAAACGTAAACAGTGAAAGTGATGAGCTCACCATGCTGGTGGGCACATATACCGACGGGAACAGTAAAGGCATCTACACCTTCCGTTTCAATCAGGCAACAGGTATGGCAGCGACACTCAGCTCCATTGAAGTGCTCAATCCTTCCTATCTCGTTCCTTCCGAAGACGGAAAGTTCGTCTATGCCGTCAGCGAAATGAACGATACGACAGCAGCGCTCAATGCTTTCTCCTTCGACAAAGAAACGGGACAGCTCCGTCTGTTGAACCGCCAGCCGACTATGGGTGCCGACCCATGCTACGTTTCCACCAATGGCAGAGAAGTACTTACAGCCAACTACAGCGGCGGAAGCATGTCTATCTTTCCTCTGAAAAAGGATGGTTCACTGGAACCTGCCGATACCCTTTTTGAAGGCAGCACCGGCGGACCGGACGCTGACAGACAAGCAACGCCCCACGTGCATTGCGCCGTCTTCTCTCCGGACGGGAAATATATCTTCGCCACCGATTTCAGTGCCGACCGCATCTTGCGTTTCGTCATACATCCGAAGAGTATCATCCCCCACTCCTCTGCCGAAGCCATCGAAGTGGATTCCAATTCCGGGCCTCGCCATCTGACGTTCAGTCCCAACGGAAAGTTCGCCTACCTCATTAGTGAATTATCCGGTAACATCACCGCTTTCAGCTATCTGGATGGGAAATTAGAAAAGATACAGACCATTGCCGCCGATACACTCCGTGCACGTGGCAGCGCAGATATACACCTCAGTCCCGACGGGAAATACCTCTATGCCAGCAACCGCCTGAAAGGTGACGGCATTGCTATCTTTGAAGTAAACCCCGAAACCGGCATGCTGGCAAAGGCAGGATACCAACTGACAGGTATCCATCCGCGCAACTTCATCATCACGCCAAATGGAAAGTATCTGTTGGCAGCTTGCCGGGACAGTCATGTGATTCAGGTATTCCAACGCGATTCCATCACAGGCCTGTTATCCGACACACATCAGGATATCAAAGTGGATAAGCCCGTTTGCGTCCAATTCGTAAAATAACCGGGCAAAAGCTTGACTTCCGGTATTTAATATCGTATATTTGTCAACATAATCCTGATTTAGATTTGGATTCATAGATAGTAACAGGGAGAAGCAAAAGTTTCTCCCTGTTTTTTTATATCCACCGGACTTCCTGACCGGAAAAACAGTTTCAAAGCATGAAATTTATCGTTCCAACGGTTAAAACACATCGTCTCATGGGACGAAACAGACCATCTATTGGGATGAAACGCACCATCTATCGGGATGAAACATATCATCTATCGGGACGAAAAGAGACGGCAAGCCCTAACAAGAAGCTATTCTGTTAATATTCCGTAATTCTACCCTTGACAAAAATAACTTCATTAACTTTGTCCCTTAACCGAAATTGTTTTAACAACGCGACTTATGAAGAAAAAGAATATAGTATTGCTTTCAGCCCTGTTATTCTCCGTGACCGCTGTGGCCCAAACGGAAGTGACGGCTGGTGTCACCCGTGGCAAGGATTATGGAGTGACTTATGTATTGCCTAAAACGGAAATAGAACTCACCGTACAAGTTACCAAAAACATCTATACTCCCGGAGAATTCTCTAAGTATGCCGAACGCTACCTGCGATTGACCAACGTTTCTCCCGACCCGGCAACCTACTGGACACTGGACAAGATACAAACGGAAGTTATCGGCGTACCCGATAAAGAGAATGTATATTTTGTGAAGATGAAGGATAAAACCGTAGCGCCTCTTATCGAGCTGGGCAAGGATGGCATTGTTTACTCCATCAACATGCCGTTGGGTAGCGGCCAGAAAAAGGCAACTCCCGTAGAGCCTAAAGCTACGGATAACACTCCTAACCTCAATCCCCGCAATTTCCTGACAGAAGAAATTCTGATGGCAAATTCAACGGCAAAGATGGCGGAACTGGTAGCTAAGGAAATTTATAGCATCCGCGAAAGCAAAAATGCCTTGTTGCGTGGCGAAACAGACAACATGCCCAAAGACGGTGCACAACTGAAACTTATGCTGGACAACCTGACTTTGCAGGAACGTGCCTTGACAGAAATGTTTGCCGGAAAGGTCACAAGAGAAGAGAAGACATACAACATCCGTATTGTTCCTAAAGAAATGAAGAACGAAGTCGCTTTCCGCTTTTCAAAGAAATTAGGAGTTGTAGCCAATGACGACCTGGCAGGTGAACCGGTTTACATCTCAGTAACCGACCTCAAAACCATTGCTATTCCTGCCGAAGTACCCAAGAAACAGGTAGATGGCATCGCCTACAACGCACCCGGCAGAGCTAAAGTTACACTGAACTACCAGAACGAGGAATTGTATAATGCAGAACTCCCCGTCACACAATTTGGTGTAGTCGAATATCTTGCTCCCGTGCTATTTAATAAGAACTCCACAATTAAAGTGTTATTCAACCCCGACACAGGAGCTTTAGTCAAAGTAGACAAAGAATGAAACTGAAAGAATAAAAAAATTAAAGGCTGCGCAGTTAATGTTCAAACACTGCGCAGCCTTTAATTTTTAATTTTCAATTTTCAATTTAATAAATTCATCCTTTTGCAATTGCATCACATAAGTCGTAACTCGTGAAGCATAATTCTCGTCAGGATGAAAATGTTCGGTAAGCAGGGAAATTATCTCTTGTACGGTACGCTGTCCGTCTATCAGTTTCCAGACCGCACTGCCATGCTCTTCAAGGCGGACATGAATGTCGGGAGACATGCTCTTTGGTAACAAAAGGCGGCGCATCCATTCATACTTGAACCGGGGATAGGAGATTACAGCACAATCCCCTTCCCATTCGGTCATAATATGGTCACAACGCACCGGAATAGCATCCAGTAGACTGACTTTTCCTTCAAGTTTTCCCATACATCTGCTTTTACCTATTCTTGAATATTAGGTTCTTCCAATTGGTAACCATACTTTTTATCTGCCCTCTTCAACAAAAAGGCCACCACAAGAGATAAGCAAGCAATACCGGTGAAAATGCACATAGGTATTGTATAATCATATATATTTGTACCGTCAGTTTTTTGCCCGACTATACAATAAACATCAAGCACCTTACCAATCAGAGTAGGAATACCCCACAGACCAATATTCTGGATAAAGAAAATCAATGCATACGCTGTACCTAACTGGCTCACCGGGAATATCTTGGCAACAGCAGGCCACATGGCAGACGGCACCAGCGAGAAAGCAATACCCAGAATAATCATCAATGCAATAGCTACCAGCCAATAGTCAATGGCAGGAATGGCATATATAAAGTGTACACCTATCAGCATGGCAGCACCTAATATCATAATGGAAGCCGATTTACCGCGCTTATCAATAAACCCGCCGAATACCGGAGTCAGAATCAGTGCACCCAATGCCGGCAGTCCGGCAAAGGTTCCTGCCACATTTTCATTAATGCCATATTTGATAATCATCAATTCGGAAGCAAACTTCTGGAAAGGGAACACACATGAGTAGAACAGCACACAGAGCAAAGCTATCAGCCAGAATCCCGGATTAACCAAGATATTCTTCACATCTTTGAAAGAGAACTTCTCTTCCTCTCCTTCCGTACCGGCCGCTATGGCAGCCGCTTCCATCTGCTTATCCAGCTTCTTATCCATCACGGAGAAAATAAAGAAAGCTACCAAGCCACCCACTAATAAAATCAAACCAACCAATACCGGAGTCGTGATTCCGAAAGCACGCGCCAAAGGAATAGCTACCGCATAACCGGCTTGCGAACCAATACGGGCTAAAGCTACCTGCACACCCATAGCCGTAGCCAATTCTTTACCTCTAAACCATTTAGCTATAATCTTAGAGACAGTGATACCGGCAACTTCCGCACCTACACCGAAAATAGAATAACCGGCAAAAGCAACAAATACTCCGGCTTTATAACCGAAAATTTCATTAAGACCAAAGATTTGTGCATCCGGTCCTGCAAGTCCTGTCATTGCATAGTATTCGAGTGCCGTACCTCCTACCATCAAGATGGTCGCCAGTTTTCCTGTAAAGCGGATACCAAAACGGTCGAGAATCAAACCTCCCCAAATCAGCATCAAGAAGAATACATTCAGGAAACTGTAACCGCCGGTAAAGAATCCAAAGTCTGTGCTCGACCAGGCCAAGTCTGTTTCCAGCATCGTTTTCAACGGTGCTACCACGTCGTTTACATAATAAGCTGCCATCATTGTGAAGGCAACAATCACCAACGCGCCCCATCGGGTAGCTTTGGAGTCATTCAATTTAAGTTTCAATTGTTCTGTCATTGTACTATTTATATAAGATTTCAAATTATTGCTTTAGATTGCATAATCCCGACAAAGGTAATTAAATCTGGCATAAAAAGAAAAGAGGCTGACACCTTTTCAGTGTCAACCTCTCTCTTATTTCTGTTTGCGGTTCATCCGCGCATAGCTTTAGTTAGCCGGTTCTTCAGCAGCCGGAGCAGGAGTTTCAGGAACTGCAGGAGTTGCAGGTGCTTCTGTCTGCGGAGCAGTTGTACCAGACGGCATGTTATACGGATTGGTTTTCTCTTCTTGCTGAGCTTGTTCCATAATTACGTCGCCACCTCTACCAGAAGAAGTAGGAACAACATAAGCAGTAGCAATACTCATAACGACCATGAATGCAGCCAAGCTCCATGTAGCTTTTTCCAAAAAGTCAGTAGTCTTGCGCACACCCATAATTTGGTTGGAAGAAGAAAAGCCGGATGCCAGACCTCCTCCCTTGGAATTTTGAATCAATACAATGAAGCACATCAGCAAGGATGCAATCACCATTAAGATAACTAATAATAAGTACATTTTGTTATTTTGATTTAGCGTTAATAATCAATTTCTCCAAAAATCTGATTTGGTCTGCAAAGTAAGCATTTTTTTTTGGATAATTCAAACTTAATTTTTTAATAATTTCAAGTGCCTTGTCATATCGATGCTGTTTGATATAAATTTTAGCCAAAGTTTCGGTAAAACAGCTATCATCCAAGTCATCGGGAACTGACTTGGAAGTTGTTTCCCCATCAGTTTCTTCATTCTCCATTTCCTCTTCTTGCTCTGCTTTTACCTCTGCCGACTGAATGGTCTCATCGGAAGCAACCACCGTTTCCTCTTCTTCCATATCGTTTTCAGTCAATGGCAACGGAAGCACTTTCTCTTCTTTAGGCAACTTCAGGCTGATTCCTTCTTCTGTCTCACTCTGGCGAATAAAGCCGTCTATCAAATCTTGTCCGCGCAACTTCGGTACTTCTGCCGGAACAGACGATGAGGTATCCGTCCCCTCCGTTTCTTCCTCATCCTGCACCAGATAGGAAGTATAATCCATGGCATAATCCAGTTCCGTCGTCTGAAAATGTTCTTCGGGAACAGTAGCAAGGAAAGCATCTATCAATGAAAGGGTACGGTCAATACTCGGTTCCTTTTCCATATCCTTTTCGGCAATGTGCACGGAAGTATGGGGATGGAGAGCATATCGGTCACCTTCGATCAGGTAAAAAAGCACACGGCGGTCTGATACATATAATACCGCTTTACGTAGTTCCGCACCAAAATTAATATCGTGCAGCACATAGAGATTCTTGAGATAGAGCAAACGCAGGGACTGAAAATAAGGATAACGGGCTACCAGCGTACGAAGTTCATACAAGGTATCCCGGTTCAACGCCTCGGGATGCTGTATCCATTGTTGCAAATGTACAGGCGTCATTCCTTATATTACCAGTTAGCTACGGTTGCGTTAAATATTTGTTCTGTGATATCTTTCACCATCTTGGTTATCAAGTCATCCTGCACATCAGTCAGCAGCAGAGAAGAGTCGTAGGTTTGGAAAGCCGTGAACTGTTGATCAGTGAAATCATCCTTATGGTCGGTATTGTTCACAAAAGTAACCTTTACCGTCAAAGTAACCTTCACTTTTGAAGAAAATCCACTTGCATCTACTGCCTCGTTATATTGATTATAACCGGTAATCTCACCATCAATTTCAAGGTCGGCATTGCCATTAACCAGCGACAGGCGTGTTTGGCGCATAAACAGGTCTTTCAAATCCTGATTAAACTGTGTAGCCAACGGGGCGTAGACATACTCCGCACGATTCTGGAAGTCAGCTATCGAAATAGTCTTCACCTTAGCGTAGTCAATCGAACTAATCGGTGCAAGTCCTACTTTAATACTACACGAATTTACTATCAGCAATATACCCAGCAGCATAGCTGTCGAGGCAATCTTTTTAATCCAATCCATATTCTTTAATCTTTCTGTATAAGGTACGCTCGGAAATATTCAAATCCTTTGCCGCACTCTTGCGTTTACCATGATGTTTTTCCAAAGCCTTCCGTATCATTTCTTTCTCCACTTCATCCAGAGAGAGAGACTCTTCTACATATTCTTCCGTATCCTGTATATCTTCATCCATTTCATGCGATGGCTTTATGGAAGGGTGAATAATAGTAGGTACACTCGGAGATACAGGAGCCACTACAGCAGGTGGCTGGGCATAATAAGTGGCCGACACAGCCGGAGCAGCAGCCTTTCCACGTTCGGTCATAATCTCATGCACCAGTTTCTTCAATTCCGTCACATCCTGACGCATATCGAAGAGAACCTGATACAGAATTTCCCTTTCGCTTCCGAAACTCTTGGACTCTTTGACACCAAACAAAGCCGGAAGCCGTTGCATATTATTCTGATCCGGCAAATAACTTTTCAGAATAGTACCACTGATTTCACGATTTGTTTCAATGATGGAAATCTGCTCTGTGATGTTCTTCAATTGCCGCACATTGCCGGGCCATGAATAAGAAAGCAGTAACTGCCGTGCATCATCCGTCAATTGAATGGCAGGCATGCGATACTTCTCGGCAAAGTCCGAAGCAAATTTACGGAACAATAAGAAGGCATCCTCTCCACGCTCGCGCAGAGGGGGCACCTGAATGGGTACGGTATTGAGACGGTAATACAAGTCTTCACGGAAACGCCCTTCGGAAATGGCTTGTGCCAGGTTCACATTGGTAGCTGCCACAATGCGCACATTGGTCTTCTGCACCTTAGATGAACCGACTTTGATAAACTCTCCACTTTCGAGCACACGAAGCAGGCGTGCTTGCGTAGGCAAAGGCAACTCTCCCACTTCATCCAGAAAGATGGTTCCTCCATCCGCTTCACCAAAATATCCTTTCCGTTCACCAATAGCGCCGGTGAACGCTCCTTTCTCATGACCGAACAATTCCGAATCAATAGTTCCTTCGGGAATGGCACCGCAGTTCACCGCGATGTACTGACCGTGTTTCCGACGACTGTACTGATGGATGATCTGGGGGAAGCTCTCCTTACCCACACCACTCTCTCCGGTAATCAGTACAGACAAGTCGGTAGGCGCCACCTGAATGGCAACGTCTATCGCACGCATCAACGCTTCATTGTTACCAATGATGCCAAAACGTAATTTTACCTGTTGTATTTCCGCTTTCGTCATGCTACAAATCTTCTTCCACAGCGTCGAGTTTCAGCTTGTCGCTATCATCACGCTTTTCGTAATATTGTTTTCGCAAAGGATTGGCATGTGCTTCTTTATCACGCAGGCGGTTACGGAATACGTCAATAGACACATAGATAGCCTGACGGAAAGAGTCTTCGCTGGCCAGTCCTTTTCCTGCTATGTCATAGGCAGTACCATGAGCCGGTGAAGTACGTATCACAGGCAATCCGGCAGTATAGTTCACCCCTTCATCCATTGCCAGCGCCTTGAACGGAGCCAGTCCCTGGTCGTGATACATGGCAAGTACACCATCGAAATGAGTGAAATTACCTGAGCCCATGAAGCCATCAGCCGGATACGGACCATAGCACAAAATGCCTCTTGCAGCCATTTCTTTCAATGCCGGGATGATGATTTCTTCCTCTTCTTTGCCCAACAGCCCCTCATCTCCTGCATGCGGATTCAGAGAGAGTACGGCAATACGCGGTGCACCAATAGCGAAATCCTGCTTCAACGACTGATTGAAAATAGCCAGTTTTTCCTGTATCAGTTCTTTCGTTATGGTGGATGCTATCTGGCTGACAGGAATATGTCCCGTCACCAATGCTACCCGGAAATCATCTTTCATCAATATCATCAGCGACTTGGCACCATTTCCCAGTCTTTCTTCTATATACTCCGTATGACCGGGAAAAGAGAAAGTTTCCGACTGAATGGTATGCTTATTGATAGGGGCAGTCACAATCACGTCAATCAACCCTTCTTTATACTCCTCAATCGCCCTTTCCAAAGCACCAAGTGCAGCCTTTCCGGCTTCCGGATCAGCTTTCGAGAATTCCACTTTCACTTCATCATCTGTGCAGTTCACTACACTTAAACGATTATGAGCCGCTTCCGAAGCAGAATTCACGATACTGAAGTTTGTCGGCAAATCAAGTGACTTACGATGGTAAGCTGCCACCTTGGGTGAGCCATAAATAATGGGCGTACACAGTTCCAGCATAACGGGGTCTGAGAATGTTTTCAGAATAACCTCGTAACCCACGCCGTTTATGTCTCCCTGGGTAATGCCGACTTTTATTTTATTATCTTCCATTTTAAATTTATATATATCACATTAGAGAAATTATGCAGGTGTGTCAAAACTCACCACATTTTGACCCCCCCCATACCTTCATATTATTCTTCTTTATCAGTAGCCTGCTCTTTTGTCACTCCTAATGGTATTTCTGATCCAGTCTGTTTATCACCCGGAACTCTCAATGTATAAAGAGAAGCTTCCATTTGGCGCATCAGATTACGTTTCAACTTATCAGGTGAATAGATAAAGGCTTCTACAACAATAATGCGTTGGTTCACCGGATCCAGGCGCATATGTGAAACATACGGACCACCCATGAAATCACCCTTCATACGCCACAAGCCGCGTGCCTCCAAAGCATATTCGCCTTGTACAGTGAGAGGGCGCACATCAGTCATCAAGGAGTCTGTCATCATATACACACCTTCCTTAGATCCCGGAATATTAGCTTTCATTACAGAGTCGCGCATCTGCACAAAATATTCTTTGGTAAACGTATTCTTATCCGTATAGGGGAAAGAGTAAATAACAAAGTTTTGATCGCCGGTAGCTGCATTCGTGCCTGCCCAGAAGAAATTCTCACCCTGCTTGGTAGAAGAAAGTTCTGCAGGTATCCATACATCACAATCAAACATACTCTTCACTTTCGTAGCCACATAGTCATTATGTTTCTTTTCCAACTGCGAAATCTGGCGATTCATTTCCGCACGGGTGAAGAAATCAATGATAGTCTGCTTATTTTCCGACACAAACTTCTCGAAAGAAGCTTCATCCGGAGCCTGAATTGTCAAAATGGTCTGTGGAGCTGCATACACATCCCTTGCATACTTAAACTTAGGCTGGGTATAAATATCCTGTACATCAGCAATGATAATGTTACGAATCAGCTTTAACGTAGCATCATAATTTGAGGGGGAAGTGTACATCATACGGAAAGAACGCTCGGATTGGGGAAGTCCCGGCACATCCGTATCAAGTACGTCAAAAAGGGCCCTGCCGGCAGGGCGCTCCCACATAGCAGGGTCAACCACTACCAAAATCTCATACGCACGACCACTGGAGGTCGCGCCAAATACGCCTTTCTTACCACCACTACAAGCGGAAAAGGCAATCGCTACAAGAGCTAAACTCAAAAAAAACAGGTGCTTTCTCATATACTTACTAGTTAATGTTTTTACAAAACTACGAAGAATACGTATATCATTCGAGCTAAAGTTAATAATTTATATTAATTCTTGTTTATTCTCTTCCTGCTTCGCAGTGGAAAGCATGCCACAGGCGGCGAATATATCTTCACCCCGGGAAGCACGTATCGTGGTAAACAAGCCGTGAGAAGTCAGATAATCACGGAATTTATTCATTGTTTCCATATCCGCACCTTGCAGGTCTACGCCCGGTATGGCATGAAAACGGATGAGGTTAACCCGGCAATCCAGTCCGCGTAAGAGTTTCAACAATTCTTTAGCATAGAGCAACGAATCATTCACACCCTTGAAAACAATATATTCAAAAGATAGTCTGCGCTGTTTACTAAAATCATAGTTTTTTAACAAGTCTACCATTTCAGTGATAGAGAAAGCTTTCTCTGCCGGCATCAATTCACGGCGCTGCATGGTGACAGGAGAATGCAGACTGATGGCCAGATGACATTCGGACTCCTCAATGAAACGCTGGAAACCTTTGCGCAATCCAACAGTAGAAAGAGTGATTCGCTTGGGGCTCCATCCATAACCATAAGAAGAGGTCATTATCTCCAGGGCTTTCAGCACCTCGTCCAGATTGTCCAGAGGTTCTCCCATACCCATCATCACGATGTTAGTCAGCTTATCCCGTTCGGGAAGAGAATTGATCTGATTGATAATCTGATTGGCAGTCAGATTAGCGATAAAACCTTGCTTACCGGTCATACAGAACTTACAGTTCATCTTGCATCCCACCTGTGAAGAGACACAAAGTGTGGCGCGTTCTTCATCAGGAATATAAACCGCCTCTACAAAATGTTTCTCACCAGCCCTATACAAGTATTTCACCGTACCGTCTACCGAACGCATCGCATCCACAGGTGCATCCGCTCCCACTTCACAGATATCTTTCAGGAGATCCCGGTGCTTTAACGACAAGTTCGTCATGTCGTCTATAGAGTTCACTTTCTTGTCATACAGCCAAGAAGCAATCTGCTTGGCGGCAAATCCGGGCATTCCCAGTCTCTTCACCACCTCCTGCAATTCAGCGAGTGTCAGTCCTAAAAGAGTTTGTTTCGGCATAATCATCTGTTTATCGAAGCTTTGCTTCACTAAAAATGAAAGAATTAAAGAATGAAAGAATTAAAGCAAACAACTCAATATGACTGTCATTAGCCTATTATATAACCGTTTTCATTCTTTAGTTCTTTCATTCTTAATTTTTATTGATGCAAAGGTAGGAATAAAGTTGCACAAAGGCAATGGGAGGCACAGAAAATGACAGAAAGGCAGAAAGAAAAAGCCGCCTGACACAACATCAGGCGGCTTTCATATCTCGAATTATTTTATAATTCCTTAGAAGAACAGGTAACGTGAATCTTTCACATCAGCTTTCAGATATAAATCGTTGAGGAACTGGCTTGCCATACGGGCATGCATATTCTGCAACGTAGTTTCTTCGGTTTCCTGATTGAAAGTCTCATTCATCTTCTCTTTTGCATACGGCTGGAGAACAAATACACCACCATTACCCTTAATCGGAGCACTCAGTTGGTTCAGTTCAGCAACAGATGCATAAGCACCTACCAACGGTTCGCTGGCACGCAATGCAGGCACATAAGCAGGAGCTGCAAAAGTTACGTGTTTCACAGAGTCACTAACTGCATCTGCCATAGCCTTGTACTGGTCGAATGAAGTTGCACCGGCAGCTTTCATATCAGCCATGATTTTCTCAGCTTTCTTGTCGCGAAGCAATTCCAGTCTCAACTGGTCTTTCACCAAAGCCAACGGACGATAACCTGCCGGGATAACAGCAGAAACACCTACCACCAACATACGGTCACTTTCGCCACATTCATACAAGCCAGAAACTTCACCCGGTTTTGCAGAGAATGCCCATCTCAAAGCTTCTTTAGTACCTCTGATGCCACCGATAGCATGTTCTGAACTGTACAGGTCATTTCTGTCCAGCAGTTTGTAACCTGCATCTTCAGCATTAGCCACCAACTTATCCAAAGTCGGATTAGAAGCTATGAACTGGCTGAATTCATTATATGCTTTGCTGTAAGTCTCCTTGCTGAATTCTACCGGACGCTTGATGACTGCTACTTTATATTTATCCTTAACAGCCTTTTTGTCCATCACCTGCAAGATGACATTTGCCTGTGTCAGACTCAAGTTAGTCAGAGCATTCTTATCCAAAGTGTTGATAGTGCTCACATACTTCAAGTTGTCACCATCCAATTGTGCACCTTCATAGTTAGCAGAAGAAATCCAGGTTGATTCACCGGTCTGACCATATTTTTTAGCAATCTCAGCAAAGTCTGCACCTCCTTTAATGGCAGTGTAGATACTGTCAGCCAAAGCTTTTGTTTTAGTAGCATCTTCAGCAACCACCTGTATCTGACGATATTGAATAGAGTCTGCCATTGAAGCAGTAGCCAACTTCTTGAATGAGTTGATAGTGTTGTCAGTTGCATTGTAGTAAGGGCCATATACACCACCTACAGAAACAGAATCCAGACGAGCTGCCACATCAGTAGGCAACGCCTTAGATGTATAATACAAATCAATATAAGGAACTTCAGAACCTGCAGCACGAACCAGAGTTGAATAATCACCCGGAGTACCCGCAAGTTGCTCTGTATATTCCATTACTTCGCTTTGGATAGCTTCTCTATCTTCAGGGCTTGCAGTCACCTGTACATCAATGAACTTGATGTTACGAGTTTCCACATATTGCTTGAACTGTTCTTTCTTCTTTCCATAAGCATCCTTCAGGTCGGCATCTGTAATAGTTACAGTAGAGTCAACGATAGAAGAATAAGGAATAGCAGCCAGCAACAAGTCAGACTGATCTACTCTTGCATTGAAAGCATCCTGAGCTTCCACCGGATTAGAGAAAAGAGACTTCGATACTAAAGCCTGATATTTTTCTGCCAGACGAGTCTGTATCAGTTGTTTTTCAAGGAAAGACCAGAACTTATACATAGACTGGTAATATTCAGCATACTGTGCCGGCATCTGTGCCATGTTCATCTTAGAGTAATCTACCAAGAATTTCTTCAACATATCTTTGTCGAAAGCACCTGTCTGCGGGTTACGGAACGGAGTCTGTTGCAACATCGGATGTACGCCTGCATCAATAATAGCCTGGATTTCCGCTTTAGAGACTGACAAACCGAGTTTCTCTGCTTCATTTTCAATCAGCTTATTGTTGACGTAATTTCTCCAAACCTCATCTTTAATCTGGTTGGTTTGTTCGTCGTTAAGTGCGGTTGTACCGCTGGAGAATTTCACAACCTCAGTATATTCTTCTACTAAGTTTTGATAATCCTGAGCAGAAAGTGACTCTCCGTTAACCTCTCCTACATCATGTGATTGGTGCGGCTGCAATACCTTCCAAGCATCTCCTGCAATGAAAGCGAACAGTGCCAAACCAATTACAACCACCAATAAGGGTCCTTTAGACCGAATGTTTTGTAATGTTGCCATTTTAGTTAAT
>CAMTFK010000095.1 GCA_947071285.1 uncultured Bacteroides sp.
CACCCCGCCCTTTGGGCACCCCTCCTCCGACTGGAGGAGGGGAATTAAGATACTCCGCAAATCACACTGGCAAATTATCATTAAAAAATCAAAAGTCCCTAATAAAGAAACTCAATAACATGTTCCCTCCCATCATCCGGCAGCCTCAACAGACAAAGATTCTGTTTCTTTTCCGGACACCAGGCAACCGTTTTGAATTCTTCTTCCAGCGCTTCACCCAGTTTCTCCGCTTTCATCTTCCTGACTTTTGTTCCGTCAACCAGCACTTCCTTCGGCATTTGCCCTGCATAGATGCGGAACATGAAATTACGTTCTCCCGGCAGGGCGTACTTCTCTCCCGCCCTCTTTCCGATTGCGAGCGTATATCCTTTTTCCGTTGTCCGGCAAGTTACAGGCGTACGCAGAAACTCTCCACGCAAATACCCCAAGTCTGTTCCTGCATCCTCATAGAGGCAGAAAGAAGTTTCACCGCCCGATGCGGCAGGGAAAATTTCGAATGTAACCGGATAAACGGGCTTCTCATCCGTATAATTCATGACCGGCATCTGAGGAATAATACTGCCCTTCCGCACAAACATGGGAATTGTGTTCAACGGAGCATCAGCCGTAGTCCATTGCTCACCACTGTATTCCGTATGTTTATCATTATAATCTATCCAGACGCCTTCGGGCAGATACACATTCTTATTAGTCGTCCCCTTTTTAACCACCGGAGCTACCAGCAACTCGCTACCAAACATGAATTGTGCATCCGTGGAGAAAGTCTCCATATCCGCCGGATATTCCAGAAACATAGGGCGCATAATCGGCAGACCGGTTTCGTGTGCCTCACGGGCATACGTATAGATATAGGGCAATAAACGATATTTCAGTTCGATAGCCGCTTTTACATTCTTCTCCGCTTCCTCTCCGAAAAGCCACGGCTCCACGGCAACGTCTCCTTCGTGGTGAATACGGCTCAAGGGATTGAATGCGCCCAACTGTACCCAACGGGTATAAAGTTCCGCCATAGCAGGATAGTCTTCAATATCCCCGCAATAACCGGAAATGTCGCACGCCACAAACGGAATAACCCCTAATCCGGCAGACAGAAGCACAGGTATCTGATTCGCCATTTGTCCCCAGCCTTGCAACACATCATCTCCGTTGCCGCAATCCCCGGTCCAACCAAAGGTATAGCGTTGCAATCCGGCAAAGGCGGCACGCGTCATCTGGAAGACACGCAGGTCGGGATTCCGTTTCTCGAACTGCTCTTTGACTACTTTATCCCAGGTGAGGCCGTAGACGTTATGGATTTCATCGTGCATGCCGAGATGATGTTTCATGACGAGACGCTCCGTCTGTTCCTCGTTGCTCCAGGCAGGTTCGCCCATATCGGTCCAGAAACCGGAGATGCCGTCGTCTATGGGTTTCTGCTGATAAGCGCCCCACCAGTCGGCCACATCGGGGATGGTGAAGTCCACTACACCGCAGTTGCCGCCCCAAGGCCAGGGCATATCATAACTTCTGCCTGTGGTAGAGTCTTTCACAAGATAACCGAGGCGGTCGGCTTCTTCCCATTGCTTCCTGTTGGCCTGGGAGATGACAGGGTCTTGCGAAACGATGACTTTAAAGCCCATCTCTTTCAGGTCGGCAAGCATTTTCTTCGGGTTCTGATAGTTCTCTTTCCGCCAGTTGAAGTCTTGCAGATGTTGGGTCCAGCCAATGTCCTGATAGATAATGTCGCAGGGAATGCCGCGCTGGCGATATCCTTCGGCTATTTCATAAGAGAGTTTCTCGGTAGTCAGTAAGCCACGGCACTGTGCAAAGCCTAACGCCCACTTGGGAGGCATGATGGGCTTGCCGGTCAGATCTACATATTGCTTCATGATTTCTTTATAATCCTTGCCGAAGATGAAATAGTAAATCATCTCTCCGCCAGGGGCTTCGAAGCTGTAATAATCGCGGCTCTCGGTACCGAATTTGAATTCTGTCTTATACGTATTGTCCAGAAAGATTCCATAGCGATAGCTGCTCATAAAGAAAGGAATACTCTTGTATAAAGGGTCTTCCACAATGCTGTAACAGGGTTTATCGCTGTTCCACATCTTATAGGATTCGCCGCGGCGGTCCAGTTTTCCGGTCTTCTCGCCCAGGCCGAAGAAGTGTTCGTCCCGGCGGAGGGTCTTGTATTCCACTTTGCGAGCTCCTTCGCTGACGTGACCCTTATCGGCATAGTCGCTGAACAGGAGTTTCTGATACTTGTCGAATATCTGGAGGCTGAACGGGGCTTTGTTGACCCGGATGCGGAGTTTGGGCGTGAATATCTCATAACAGGCATTCTGCTCGTCCACCTGAACGGTGCCCACATCTTCCAGTTCTTCGTTGATGACGGCAAAGGAAGGGTTTCCCCGTTGCAGTTTCCCGTCCGGCGAAAACCAGACACGCACCACCGAAGGGCTGCACAGTTGTAGCTGCACTGCTGAGGTGTCATTCAGGTGGAAGGTAACGTTTCTCCCTTCCTTGGAATAAGAGATGCAGTTTCCGGTTATATTTCCGCTATATGAATACGGAGACAGGAAACACAATACTACTAATAAATATATATATATTTTCATGGTTTATATCCTTTATAATCTGTTCTTTTCTGAGCGGTTATAACTAATTCCGCCAACGGGCGATTTATCTTCCTTTACCTTAATAAGTAGATGGTTGTTTCCTCCCGTGGTGATTCTATTTACCCCAAATGGTAACTTCATTTACATGCCGAGGTAAAGGCCGTTACATACCGAGGTAAAGAGCGTTACAATAGGTGGTAAAGGTCGTTACATACGGCGGTAAATGCTTTTACATCGTGAGGTAAATAGAATGTAAATGCTATCTATTGATAATCAACAAACTAAGCAAACATATTGGTGGGCTGATTCATTCTTGGGCAATCTTAAATCAACTCCAATAACAGCTTTATTCTATCACAATCATTGTCCAGTATTTCAGTGAAGGAAGCGTAAAGGTTATCGCTCCGTCTTTCTGCTCAAAGGCCAGTTCCTGCGAAGCTCCGGCATGAGCGTCGGGAGTAGCGACCCACACTTTGCTTACTTTCCCGGCGACTTCCAGCTTCAAAGGCACTTTAGTCACCAGGCGCGGTTCGGGCATGCTGCCGTCGAGGTCTCTCCAACTCAGACTGTTTGCGCTGAGGAAATTGAGCAGATGGACTACCTGCCGGCCATTTACTCTTTTGGCAAAAGCCGTTATGGACGATTTCTTGGGTGGCCAGACATTCAAACTTAGATTCTTGCTGGCATCAGTACAGTTCAGAGTGACCTTTTCTTCCTCTCCACCATCACGAAGGAGGTTCTGATAGGCAGTCATAAAATCGTAATAGCGCACGATGGCAGTCTGCAACGCATCACTCATCCGTAGGCGGGTGTTCGGGAAGTATTCGCTGCATAGCATGTGGTCGCCTCCCAGTTCCAGATGGGAACCGCCAAGGGCAAACATCACCGCATCCGTCAGCAAGACTCCCGGCAGGTTGAAGTCTCCGGAATTCTTTTCATAGTTCATGTAGGCGGCAAACACGGTCTTCAACGTTTGGTTGCCGTATTGGTGATTGGCTTTCAGAATGGTGTATAAATCCGTAAAGTCCGCCTCATCTCCCCAAACTTCATTATAAAGGAAATCGACTTTGCCCGTCCCGGCAATCTGGGAGGCGCCGTAGCTGCTGACGGCATTCATCACCAGGCGCTTTTCGGGATGCCGTTGCTTCATGGCGTCGATGAACGAGGTGTAGGACTTGGGAAGGTTCACCTTGTTTCCTTTATAGTCGTAGCGATCGCCCCGGTTTCCTAACTGATCTATCTGATAGCCGTCGAAGTCGAGATTGGCATAAACATCGTCATTGCGTTGGGCGATGTAGGCCTGCCACTCGGCGTTGGAAGGGTCGAGAAGATAGATGTTACTTTTCCAACTGTCGGGCAGGGTGTGGGCATCTTTATCCGTATGCCCCGTGCCCTTAAAAATGTACCATTCTTCTTTAACGCCATCACTGACAGCATCATCGAGTGCACCGAAACAAAGATTATAGAACATAGACTTCATTCCGTATGTATGCTGAATGCGAATATAGTCTTTTACCGATTGCGTGTAAATGTCCCGGTTGGCAATGTCTTTATATACCGCATCCAAGTGTTCGCGCGTGCCACCTAATGGCCAGTGGTGTTTGTTGTGCCAATCCTGAAACTGCACACCATTGATATGGCAACGGTTGAGGAAAGACATTTCTTCCTGAATCGTGCTTTCGGTTTTAGAGGCATCGAAGGTGGCGACAAAGCCGTAACGGGGAAAACGGGTCCAGTCGCTGGATACATCTACGGCAATGGTGCCGAGAATAATTTCCGTACCGTCATCTTTGGTGCGATATACATCTGCCAGATAACCGGTAAAGTCTGTTGCCGGTGCAGTCCACGTCCAGGAAGTACCTGCGGCGGCTTGTTCGGAGACGACTTTGTTCAGGGTGCGATAGCGTATCTTCGCTCCCGCAGGCAGGGCATCGGCTGTAAAAGATACAGTTTCACCCGGTTTGTAACAGGCCTTATCGGTAACGAGATTTACGGTCAGGTCGGAGGTTACCGGAGTGACATCAGTCACTCCGCCAATTTCACCTCCGCCACCGGAACCACCGCCGGTGTCATCATTGTCTTTGCTGCACGAGGCGAGAAAGAACAGTGTGGTCATTGCATAAATTATATATTTCATCCTATTGAATTTTAAGAACTATCATTGCTTCACTATCGAAATAGTCTCTTCCAATTGGTTTAGCGTTATCTTATAAGAACCTGCTGTCGTAATCTTCCATTTCTGATCGATACCGCCAACCATTACATCCGGATACTGGGCTTTAAACGCATCGCTGGACTTATCGAGGAATAGCATCGGCTCTGTTTCCCCCGTAGGCTGCCGGTCGGCTACGGTCGGCATGAACCAAGCGCCGTTCCAGTCCTCTTTCTTATCGCAAGTCAACTTCAATTCGCCCGCATTCAGCACGCCTTGCCAGGTGAATACATACGGATTGTCCGTAGCCTGCATCGGAGTAGCGTCACCGATAGTCCACCCCGCAGGAGCAGCATCGCCTACCATATAAATCATCTCGTATGGCACAAACTCACTCATCATCATGCGTTCCTTACCTGCCCGGATGTCCACGCAAATCTTATACGCCTTGCCACATTCGGCATCTTTCAGTACCCACTTGTTATCGGGATCGAAACCTTTCACAAATACCATTTCCGTATCCGTGTAAGCTGCATCGGCATTCTTTGCCTTATACATATTTTCCCAACTTCCTTCCGAAGTGCCGAACTTGAACTCTCCGGCTTTACCCGTTTCAAAGAATTTGCCATAGCGGAACAGGAATGCATCCAGCACATCCCGCTTCATCGGCACAAAATTCCAGTCGGTGGCATTACCTATAAAATAAAGCTGGTCATAAGCCGGTTTCAGATTCTCCGTTTGAGTCAGGGTGACAACGCCGGTAAACAAATTCGCTTCGACTACGTAGTTGAAATCTTCTTCTATTGTGAAGGTTTCATCCGGCTGGTCGTCACTGCTGCGAAGCACCAACTTCCCATCTGTTCCTTTATTATAAGATGGCAGGAACGCCCCCAGCGTAGTGATAAACTTGAATGAACCGGGCGTCATCTTTCCCGTCCACGTGAATATACCGTTGTCCTTCCGCGTCATCTCTGTCGCATCATCCGCACTCCAGCCGCCGGGTGTGGCGTCGCCCACCAGATAAAGCGTAGAAGTCAGCGGTTCATAAGCGGTGACACTGAATGAGGTGGTCGCCACCTGCACCTCTTCCCTGTCCACAACTTTAGCCGTCAGACGTGCTTCCAATGAGATGTTTCCGGCAGTTTCCATTCCGAAATGCCCGCGAAGAATATCGTTCAGTTCCTCTACCGTTTTCTTCCAGGTATATTCCTGCACGACATTCTCCAAAGCCACATAAGAAGCGGCAAAATTACTGCCCGCCTTGGCAAGTTCCAGTGTATAGGAAATCTTATTTCCCGTGCCATAATTCGTTCCCGTTGTCCAGGAAAGCTCCAACGCATCATCGGCATGGGCCTGTTCGTTCAAAACGACTTCGGTGTTGCTGGTGGAGAGCGCCAACTCGTTGTGTCCCTTGTCCAGCTCCATATAGTCATTATCCACACATGCAGACAATGCCATGCAACCCAGCAACGCAAATACTAAATGTGAAATATATCTTTTCATATTCTTCTTCTGATTTAAGTGATTAATAGCCTGTATTCTGTGTCATCAACACGTTTGCATCCATTTCCGTCTGCGGAATGGGGAACAGCAAACGGTTCTTATTCACACTGCTCTTACCGATGGATTGCAGGAACCGGATGGCATACTCGCCATTGTTGACGCGGATCATATCGAACCAGCGATGCCCTTCGAAAGCAAGTTCCATGCGGCGTTCGTGAATAATCTTCTCACGCATCGCCTCCTGCGACAGGCCCGAAACTTCAGGCAACCCGGCACGCTTACGAACGATATTCAAGGGTGCGGCGGCCTGATTCGGTTGTCCCATCTCGTTCAAAGCTTCCGCCTTTTTCAGAAGAACATCCGCATAGCGATACACGACGAAGTTATTCGGATTCGTGTTATATTCCGGAGAGATGGTTTTAGAAACCAGGAACTTGCGGACATTATATCCGGTGTTGGAATAAGAACTCTTATAAGTCTTCCCATCGAAGTCCGGACAACCGTCGTAAAGAACCGTTAGGTCTTTCCGTTTATCACCTTCTTCATATTGTCCCACAAACTCCTCCGTAGGTTGATTCCAACCGTAACTGCCTGCTACAAAGTCCGAGTTGCGCGGCCCCATAAAAGTGGAGAGCCAGGAAGACTGACCGTCCGTACCCCAGAAATCATATTCCGTACTGCCGGAATACTGCACTTCGAACAAAGACTCAGGACCATTATTGATGGTAGCGTCGAAGTTGTCTTCATACTTGCAAGTGGAGAGGTCGTAGCCCAGATTCGTGATTTCGTTGCACAAATCCACCACATCTTCATAATAACTTGTGTGATTGGGGGCCAAGGTCAGATAAATATCCGCCAGCATAGCCAGGGCGGCATCCTTGCAGGCACGTCCTTTCTGTTCTTCGCTATATTCAGCTTTTGCAGGAAGCAAATCGACGGCATTCTTACAATCGGAAATAATCTGTTCGTAAGTCTGATCTATGGTAGTACGGGCTATTGCCGTGGACTCACCCGGATTATAGGGCTCCAAGCGCAAAGGTACACCGCCGTACAAACGCGCCAAAATATAATAGTAGTGAGCGCGAAGGAAATAAGCCTCGCCCATGCAACGGTTCTTGATGCTCTCCGATACGGCTTCCGCCTGCGGAAGACTGGTCAGCACAATGTTACACTGCCCGATGCCTACCCATGGGGAACGCCACATATACAATGCCATGCCATTATCGCTCTGCGTGATAAAATTGGATGCCTGTATGGTTTCCAGACCGTCAGTACCACCGCCTGCACCCACCAGACTATTACTCGCAACGATATCCAGCGACCACATACGCTGGTTATAAAGATTAGAGGATTGAAGTGCCTTGTAGCAAGCATTCGTCAGTGCCACGGCAACGTCGTCGGTCACCGTCGTTTCGGGGTCAACCGCATATTTGGGAGACTTATCAAGAAAGTCATTACATGAAACCAGCATCAACACAGCCAGCGCATATACTAAGTTTGTTATCTTTTTCATATCCGAATCAATTTAAAAGTTAAAGTTTAAACCTACACTGAATGTACGCGAGATGGGATAGCGGGCTGAATCAATGCCATTGATATCCACCTCCGGGTCGAAACCGGAATATCCGGTGATGGTAGCCACATTCTCGCAAGAGACGGAAAGGCGCGCATTCTCTATCTGTATCTTCTGCAACCACTGCTTGGGGAAGGTATAGGAAAGCGTGATATTCTTCAGACGGAGATAAGAACCGTTCTCCACAAAGCGGTCGGATACACGGCAGTTCTGGTTCGGGTCACCGAAGACGGCACGCGGCATGGAATAGCTTGTTCCCTCTCCTCTCCAACGTTTCAGTACATCGCTGGTCTGATTGTATGCGGCAGCCATACCGACGTTATCGATATTGTTGGCATTATAAATCTTGTTGCCGGCCACTCCCTGAAGGAAGACGGACAACTCAAAACCTTTATAGGACAAACTGTTGTTCATTGAGTAGAACCAACTCGGATTAGGATTGCCTATCACCGTACGGTCACTGTCATTGATGACACCGTCGTTATTCAAATCTCTGAAACGAATGTCGCCCGGTTCCGCTCCCGGCTGCACGGCATGCGCATCCACTTCCGCCTGATTTTGAAACAGTCCATCCGTCACGTAACCATAGAATACGTTAATCGGATAATCCTTTGCCAGCATCGTCACGTAAGAGTTGTTAATCTGGTTGATATAGTAAGGAACCGCACTGTTCAGGTCTTTAATCTTATTCTTATTGTAAGTGGCGGTCAGATTTGTCTCCCAGCCCAGTTCGCCTGTCAGGTTGATGGTGTGCAGGCTCATTTCCAAACCTTGGTTGCGGACTTTACCGGCATTGGTGTAAGTAGTGGTAGTGTCCTCAAAACCCGACGTGATAGGAATAGACGCTTTCACCAACATATCCCTGGTCTCTTTCAGATAAGCATCCAGCGAAACGGTGATGCGCGAATTGAACAGGGAGGCGTCAAAACCGATATTCGTCTGCGCCACTTCTTCCCAATGGATATAAGGATTGGCAAGCGTGGAAGAAACCAGCGCCGTCTGATTGCCGCTTGTGGTGCCAAACGGATACACGCTGGTATTATAAGATGCCAGATAACTGTAATTACCCACACTTGCCTGGCTACCCGTCACACCATATCCCACACGCAGTTTCAGGTCGTTCACATACTTATTCTGCGGGAACCACTTTTCCTGCGAAACACGCCATGCTGCAGAGACTGACGGGAAAGTACCCCAACGATTTTTCTTACCGAAACGGCTGGAACCGTCACGGCGAACCGTTGCCGTCAGCAGATAACGGTCTTCGTAAGAGTAATTGACGCGTGCCATGTACGAAAGCAATGCCCATTCATTGGAACTGCCGCCAATGGCGTACATCTCCTGACCGTTATCCATTTCATGCACATTATCAAACATGAAGACATTCTTCTGGGCATTCAGGTAATCGTTCTCATTCCATTGTGCGGAAGAACCTGCCATCAAGCCTACACGATGCTTTTCGGCAAACGTATAGTCAAACAGGAAATAGTTATCCCACAAATAGGTGAATGATTTATTATCGCTCTTATAGCGGGAGGTTTCTTCCGTCGGAATAGGCTTCCAGTTATACTTCGGAGTGAAATTGTCGATAAACCAGAACTTGGCGTCATAACCGAATGTGCTCTTGAATTTCAGCCATTTGGTAAAGGTCAGTTCCGCTGTCAGGTTGGCAAGGAAATTATAACCTTTCGTCTGGCTCTTGTTGAGTTGCGTAGGCCCTATCGGGTTACGGATGCTGCCGTACCATTCCGAATTACCCTCCGGTCCGCTCCAGGAACCGTCTTCATTCTTCACCGGAAGAACGGGAAGAGCTTTCAGCGCATCACCTATATTATAACCGCCCGAATCTTTCGTATCGGTGCTAAAAGTTATGTTATTAGAGAATTTCAACCACTTCAACACCTGCGCATCGCTGTTCGACTGGAATGTGAAACGACGATAATTCACACTGCTTACGATACCCGACTGGTCGAGGAAACCACCGGACACATAATAATGGGATTTCTCATTACCTCCGGAATAACTTACCGTGTAGTTCTGCATGATACCCGTGCGAAGCAATTCATCCATCCAGTCGGTGCCTGCACCCAGTTCGGAAGGGTTCGCCCAATTCGGATTGGGGTTGCGTCCGCTATTCGTCATCATGTCGTTGCTCAATTCCGCATACTGGGCGGCATTCAGCAAAGAAGGAACATTCGTGGCATTCTGGAAAGCACAATTGGCGGATACTGACAGCTTGCCTTTTCCTTCCGTTCCGCGCTTGGTAGTAATCATCACCACTCCATTGGCTCCCCGCGAACCGTAAATAGCTGTAGCTGATGCGTCTTTCAGTACGTCCAGACGTTCCACATCCGCCATGTTCAGAGAAGATAATCCCAGGTCGGTAGGCACTCCGTCTATCACCACCAGCGGATCGCAGTTATTGATTGAACCCAAACCACGAATCTTGATAGAGACATTGTCGCCCGGCTTTCCGGCATCCACTACCTGTACGCCGGAGATGCGGCCCTGAATGGCCTGTCCTAAATTGGATACAGGAGCATCTTTAATATCTTTGCTGCCCAAAGAAGATACGGCGCCTGTCAAATCGCTTTTCTTCATGGTTCCATAGCCTATCACCACCACTTCATCCAGCATCTCGCTGTCTTCGGACAGCATTACCTGAATTTGTTTCTGCCCTTTGACGGGGATTTCCGAAGTCTTGTAACCCACAAACGAGACTACCAGAACGGCATCCGAAGGCACATTCAACAGGAAATCGCCATCGATACCTGTTATCGTTCCGTTCGTCGTGCCCTTCTGCACCACACTGGCCCCGATAACGGTTTCACCCGTCTGGTCCTTCACTACACCTTGTACTGTGATTTGCTGTGCGAACATGCACATCGGAAGTAACATTCCTATCAGACAAACCATGATTCGAAGCCTGATCGGCATTTTGTACTTTTGCATAATATACGAATTTAAAGTTAATAATAAAACATAAGTCACATGCTGTTGTCCCTCCGTGAGAGGAACAATGCAAATGTATCGGATAAGAAGAGCCGATGAAGGAGGAAAGAGTGAAAAAGTAGTGATATCAGCCGTTCCAAAAATTATAAACGACTAATATTCAATAAAGTAAAATAGTAGTATTATCTCAAAAAAGTAGTAAAAATATAAGCGTAAAAAGGACACTAATAGGACCTGAAAGCGGTATTTCAGTCTTTAGATTTACCTATCTTCATCACTTCCTGTTCCAATAAGTCACGGTCGCCGGCAGCTTTGTTGCGAACCTTGGTACGGTAATTATATATGGTAGTCACGGAATAGCGCAGGAACTGGGCTATCTTCACGCTGTCGGTAATGCCCAAACGAATCAGGGCGAAAATGCGTAACTCCGTACTCATCCGTTCGTTGGCTTTCGGATAAATCTGTTCGCCATCGGCAAGCAAGGCATTGAAGTCTTCTACAAAGGTGGGGAACAGTTGCAGGAAGGTATTGTCGAAGTTCGCATAGAAGTCTTTCAACTCTTCGTCTATGAATTTGGAAGATTTGATGTGTTTATACAGTTCGTCCACCTTGCCGCTTGCCGCTATCTTGCCCAACGAACGGCGGTAGTTATCCATCTTTTCCAGATATACGGAACACTGGTCCATATATCGTCCGATGTATTCCTCTTTCAAATAGGAATTTTCGGCAATGATGTGGTTGGCTTCTTTCAGTTGCAGGTTGTAGCGGTGGAGTTCTTCATTCAATTCTTTCAGTCGCTTATTGGCATCCACCACTTCATGGCGTGCGGTGGCCACGCGTTTCATCTGCTTATATACATAGAAGATGGCTATCAGCAGGAAGATGGACAGCAGGCTGATAGAGACTAACGCCCACTCCATTTGTTCCTGTTGTTTCTCGGTCTTTTGTTGGTAAGCGTCGTTGATAAGGGGGAAGATTTGCAGGATTTCCAGAATACGCAACCGGGCATTGCAGAACACGGCATCGTCCATACAGAGCTTCAGATAAGAATAGGCACGGTCTATATCTCCTTCCTGATAGAGCAACACAGCCAGCTTTCGCAGAGAAATATATTCGCGCACCGCAGACTTCATATCTGCGATGGAGGAAAGAATCAGATATTCTTTCTCTTTTTCGGTGTCTTCTTTCAGGCGGTATGATTCCGATAATGTGTAGGCACAGATGGCTACATCGTGTACATTATCTATCTGTCCTGCCAGATAGTCCGTCAATAACTGAATGGCATTCTCAAACTCACCCCGCACATTGTACTGGTCGGACTGAATCAGCGTGTACACCAGAAGGTTGTCTTTGTTGACCAATAGCAAGGAATCGCGATATTTGTCCGTTATTTCGGCATAGAGTTTTTTCTCCTGTTCCGTAACGGCGTAATCAGCCATCAGGCCGTAGACTGTACGGTAGATATGATAATAGTATGGGTGAAGCTCATCCGGTAATTGATTGATATGTACGTTTTGCATCAGGTCAATGGCTTCTTTGTACATGCCTGCCGTACCCATAATCTCGGCGGTATTCATAAGGGCGTTGTCCTGATGTTCTTTGTTCTTCATCCGCAGTGCCACCTGGTATCTCTCGCGGGAGATGTAAAGGGAAGAGTCTGTGTTATAGGAACGGTATTCATCCAGGTACTCTCCTAACAGGGTAAAGCGGTTCTCGTCGGAAATACGTTGTCTGAGGGCTTTTCGCAAGTCATTCAGTTTCTTTTCTTTTTGTTCTATGTATACGGGACGGTTTTGGATTACTTGGTCCAGTTGTGATAAAAGGGAGTCTACAACATTATTGGTAGCAGCATGAAGCTGGCACATACATACACCACATATATATAGGAATATGATTATTTTCTTCATCCGATTCTCGATTAGTTAAAGGTTACTTCTACAGGAAGTTTTATGCAAAAATAAGTAAATTCTGATAGATTCCTATTTATAGTAGTATTTAAATCACTATATCTTTAAAGGTAAAGCGACGTTTCTTTAAAGAATAGTACTACCAACACCCCCATGTTGGGATGACCAACATCCCCATGTAAGTAGTACCAACACCCAGGTGTTGGTAAGAGGATTGTTTAAAGATGAAGAGAGAAGGTTAGTAGATTTCATCTACTTAAATAGCTATACCGTTTATATCAACGTTAATAAAGAGTAATTCTGCTCTTTATACGACTTATGCAGATGTTTAAATCTTTATATTTGCGCAGTGTTGACTTCTATAGAAAAGAAGAGACACTTTCTTTTTTTGAGGACGTTTTTATTATTACTCATATTTCGGAATCTGGTAAATTTCAAACCTACGAGTTAATAATAAGTAAACGGGTCTCACGCACATCGTGTATATATATTTGTTATATATCCGTATGGAGCGTGGGACTGTTACTTGTTATATCGTAGGTGGGCTTTACCAGAGCCTCGAAATATGGATACCATAGTAACAGTTCCCACGTTCTTCTATTTTATAACCCGCTTGCTTTGGGGAATTGACGGGCATATTAACACTTATATCTGTAATGAAACCAATTAACCGGACTACAAACGTACGGACAAGGAATAATTCCTTTCCAAGTTGCATGCTTTACTCTGTTCCCGCGGGCATTCATACTCAACCTCCTCCCTCATAGATGCAGTGTTTCCTAACAACTACATCTAAAAGCAGTAGCGAGAAATTAGTGAAAACATCAAAAACTACGAAATTATGATTTTAAGAAGAAAAGAAAATCGTTCCAAAGTGGAACAAAAACATGAAAAAATAAAAACAAGTAATATGAAACGGACAACTATATTATTATTCCTGTGCTTCATGGGCATTACCATGGCATCAGCACAACAAAAGACTTTTAAGGGTACGTGGCTATATGAACAGGGAGAAAAGAATGGAACTATACAGCTCGACTTGTATCAGAAAAGTGTTGAAAATGAATTCGATATGGACGGGGCTTTGTGCTTCGGGACATTTGCCTTTTCCGATGGCAGTTATTATTCAATAGAAGAGGTTGAGGTGGAAGGCAATAAGGCATCACTACAGCAAGTACTTGACACCGAAATGGGAAATTTTAAGATGCAAATGACTTATAATTCTGCCGATCAGTCTATTGAACTCAGCACAAACGGAGCGAACGGCTTACCCGATAAACTTTTGCTCAGAAAGTCAGATATACAGAACCAGGAAACGAGTGCCGAAAGCCCCATTATTAATGAAGTTGACAATGAAACATCCTCTCCTATTAACTGGACCAGTATCATAGGTGCAGTGATTCTGATTATAGCTATGGCAGGCTATAGTCTTTTCATTATCAACAAGAAGAATGAGTTTGATCAGGTATACACTACAGAGTATTTCTCGGCGACCAGACGTTCCAATGGGAAAAGTCCTCAAAGCTCTTCGGAAGAAGATACACAAGTAACAGGATTGCTCGACAAATTACAGCATGAACTAACCACATTTCAGAATCATACCAGTGGTGCGTCATATCTGGTTGTATTAAAGAAAAAGCAACATAAGAAGTGCGCCGGCTATTTGCGTCAAGCAATAGAGATAGCTTCAACTAATCCCGAAATACTACATGATTTACAGCAATACGCACATATTCTTGCTAACAGCCAAAAGCGTTTATTCGACGGCTCTTATTCCGTCATGATAGCCGCAGGTATTGCAACACTATTGGTTGGCTATTTAATGAGTGATCTCCTGATTGTCATTCTTTTTGCAGGAGCAATAGCCGTTTACTATTTAGCTTCCTTTGCTCCTCAATATCTTATATTAAACAAAGTGGCAAATAGTTCTCATACTTCAACCGGATTTTTAGGTACATTGGCAAACATCGTAGGAAATGCAAAAGTTATCACTTATATATTCGATACTCAAGATACCATTGATACGATTACCGGAGATAACATATATCGCTATGATGATTACTCGCAGGTGCAGGCATCTGTCTTTATTGTTATTTTAGCTTATCTGGTTGCAGGCATTGGTATCATGTACATTGCTTGCTGGCGATTCTTCCGGAATTTCATTATGCATTAAACATTCATTGTTACAATAGAAAAATCCTGCACATTCCATCATACATGTGCAGGATTTTTTTATCTTTGACACTGTATACAACAGTGAGAGTCATATTTACAGTTCTTAATAGGAAAGACGGTGTTACTCCACTAAATAACTAAAGCTATTGAAATAACTTATGGAACAACAAATTCAACTCAACGACCACAACAAGCAGGAATACCCGCCGATGCATACCTGCGAACATATTATTAACCGAACCATGATGAACCTCTTTGGTTGCGGACGATCAATATCGGCACATATAGAAAGAAAGAAAAGCAAGTTGGATTATGCATTGGAGTCCGCTCCTACAGAACAAGGTGTAAAACGACTGGAAGAAGCTGTAAATGCGGTGATAGCACAAGGCTTGGATGTAACCACAGAATTCATCACCCAGGAAGAAGCCCAGGGACGTTTCGACCTGAAACGGTTGCCGGATGACGCTTCGGAAACGGTGCGTGTAGTGAAAGTAGGCAATTATGATGAATGCCTTTGCCTGGGAACACACGTAAGGAATACCTCTGAGATAGGGACCTTCAAAGTCATCAGTCACGACTGGAATGAAGAAGCCAAGCGATGGAGAATGCGTTTCAAATTAGTAGCTCCATAAAGCAATTTTATATAAAAAACGTACAAAACGGCATAAACCAAGTAATTTTGTCAGAACTTTAGTGACATTTTGTTAATCAGCGAAACCAAAAGCAATTGGCACGCGTTTTGCGATAACGTTTATGAACAACGGTTCAGAAACCGCACGGAAGCAGTTGAAAAACAGTAACCGAAAGGTAAACACGAACCGGAAGTTCAGAACTAACCGAATGTTTAACTTAAAGGATAGGAGACTAAAATTATGATGCCTGTTAGAAGAACTCAAAGTTGGTTACCAAGTATCTTTAATGATTTCTTTGATAACGAATGGATGGAAAAAGCCAATGCAACCGCTCCGGCTATCAACGTGATGGAAACGGAAAAGGAATACAAAGTAGAGTTGGCTGCTCCGGGAATGACCAAAGATGATTTCAACGTTCATATCGACGAAGACAACAATTTGGTTATCAGCATGGAAAAGAAGACTGAAAACAAGGAGGAAAAGAAAGACGGTCGCTATCTGCGTCGCGAATTCTCATACTCTAAGTTCCAACAGACCATGATATTGCCGGACAATGTGGATAAGGAAAAGATTGCAGCACAAGTAGAAAACGGTGTGCTGAACATCAACCTTCCGAAGTTCTCAGCCGAAGAAAAACAAAAGAACAAGAAATCCATTGAAGTGAAATAAATTTTTCTACTAAAACCAACAGATGAATTATTAAAAATAAGAACGGGCTACTTCCATAAAAAGAAGTTGCCCGTTTCTTTATATCATCAGGAGAATATTTTATTTCACCTTGCGACTACCTTTCAGAAAACGATTCGTCAGCCACTTGCGTACAGGCTCATCGTAGAGTTTCAGACAGGCGTAAGCAAGAACAAAGGCA
>CAMTFK010000096.1 GCA_947071285.1 uncultured Bacteroides sp.
CGAGGAGAACGTTCAGATGCTCCTGACTGTCGGGGGCAGCTCCCTTGCGTAAAGGCTGGTTCAGAAGCGAAGCGAGTGATGCGTACACATCTATCTGGGAAAAAAGTGCTTGCTGTTTGTTCGGCTTTATCTGGGCTGGCCAGCGAACGATAAACGGGACACGTGTACCAGCTTCATAAGCACTGTATTTTCCACCACGGTAAATACCCATTGGCGTATGTCCGTTGAGAAGTTCGTAAGCTTGGTCTTGATAACCGTCGTCTATGACAGGACCGTTGTCGCTGGTAAAAATCAAGATGGTATTGTCTGCAATATGGAGACTGTCCAGCGTATGCATGATTTCACCGATGGTCCAGTCCAGTTGCAGGATGACATCACCACGGGTGCCTAGTCCGCTTTTACCTGCAAAACGTGGATGGGGGATGCGTGGTACGTGTACGTCTTGCGTGCCCATATATAAAAAGAAGGGTTCTTCCTGATGGGATGCGATAAAGTTCTTTGCTTTATTAGTAATGATGTCGGCTATGTCTTCATCCTTCCAAAGGGCGGACTTCCCGCCAGTCATCCATCCGATGCGGGGGATGCCGTTGATAATTGTATTGTTGTGTCCTTGGCTGGGTTTCAAGGTTACGAGTTCCGGATTTTCTTCCCCCGTAGGCCAATTGCCGACTTTATGGTCGTAGCTTACGGTGATAGGATCATTAGCGTCAAGTCCTACGACGTGTCCGTTCTCTACAAATACACATGGCACACGGTCTACAGTGGCGGGAATAATAAATTCGTAGTCAAAGCCGATACTCTGTGCGTTGGGAGTAATTCGGTTATTGAAATCAGTACCACCTTTCGGACCGAGTCCCAGATGCCATTTACCCACTGCACCGGTTGCATATCCTGCATCTTTCAGCATATCCGCCATAGTGACACAGGCTGTATCAATGATGAGTTCAGAGTTACCGGGGGCGATTCCTGTGTTTTCCTGCCTCCAGGGATACATACCTGTCAGAAGTCCGAAACGGGAAGGAGTACTGGTGGCGGAAGTTGCATAAGCATTGGTGAATTGTATTCCTTGTCCTGCCAGTCGGTCAATGTTGGGGGTGCTCACTTTTGTTGCTCCGTAACAACTCAAGTCACCGATGCCGAGATCGTCTGCGAATATATAAATAATGTTAGGCTTTTGGTTATTCTGTCCATTACTTTTTGGGGGTACATGATTGCATCCTGACAACATGACGATGCCGGACAATAGGGGAAGTAGACGCGAAACGTTTTTCATACTGCTGAATGTTTTAGGAAATAATGTAATGAACACAAAGATAAGCGATTGGAAGAAAAAGAGTGAGTAGGAATGTACAAGTGAAGTACAAAATAGTACACTTTAGAGATCCCTTGCTTTGTTCGGGTTAAGAAACCATAACACCTTCGATTGGGGCTGTGTATGGCTGGTGTTGTGCCACCCTGTTGTCACAGTTGTGCCAGTACGATGGCACAACTGTGACAACAAGGTGACACTATGGTGGTATTGGAGTGTTTGTTTAAGCCGGATCCTTCAATCATTTTCAATTACTGACTTTCATTCATAAGAGATTATTTTGCAAGGGGTGCTTAATATGGTTGACTATCGGCTAATCTGTTTCTTCCTTATCTCCTTCTTCTTCGTTTTCTTCTCCTTTACGATAAGCCAGCGGACTGACGTGATAAATCTCCTTGAAGCATTTACTGAAATAGCGTGAGGAGGAGAATCCGATCCGGTCAGAAATTTCCGTAATATTCAGTTCCGGGTTATTCCGTAGCATGATAGCACCTTTTTTGAGACGTATACTTAGGATGAAGTCATTCGGAGTCTGGCCTGTGACTGCTTTCAGTTTGGTGAACAGGTTCGTACGTGCCATACCCATTTCACGGGCGAAAATGTTGACATTGAAATCTGTATTGTCCAGATGACGTTCGATAATAGCCATTGCACGGTCGAGCATTTCCTTGTCCATCGGGTTGGTAGCCAGCATTTGGGCAAAAGCCTGCGGTTGCTTGCTGAACTTCTCTTGCAATAGCCGTCGGGAATTAACCAGATTATTGCAACGGGAAATCAGTAGGTTCGTATTAAACGGTTTCGTGATATAATCGTCCGCACCGATCTTCAATCCTTCGATGTTGTGTTCTATGGCAGTCCGTGCGGTTAGTAACACCACCGGGATGTGGCAGGTATTAAAGTCTGTCTTGATTTGTTTGCAAAGCTCCGTACCCGACATGCGTGGCATCACGACATCACTTAAAATGATGCTCGGCATATCTTTCTGTATCATCTCTAATGCTTCTACCCCGTCGGAAGCGGTGCTGACCTGATAGAATGTTTCGAAAATGCCGGCCAGCATTTGCTTGATAGACTCATTGTCTTCCACTATCAGCATTTTAGCGTCTTCAATGCGTTTATTGTCTTCCTCTTTCCATTCTGAATCAGGGATCATTTCTACTGAAGGAACAATTGTCTCTGTTTGCTGGATGGTTGCTTCTGTATCATCCTTCACAATCTGTTCCTCTGTGAACTGCTCTTTGCCAAGTTTGAGGGTGATAATAAAACTGCTTCCTTTGCCCGGCTCACTTTCCACCCGGATTGTTCCGTGATGGAGTTCCACAATACCTTTCGTCAATGCCAGTCCGATGCCTGTGCCGGCTCCGGTATTTAGCGAGTTGAGATGCTCGGTCTGATAGAAACGGTCGAAGATTTTATCAATTTCGGCAGCGGCGATACCCGTGCCGGTATCTTTTATTTCAATAATAGCGTGATCTTTTTCCTGCGATACGTTAATCGAAATTGTATCTTCGGCTTTTGTATGTTTTACCGCATTTGATAACAGGTTGTTTATCACTTTTTGCATTTGCTTCTGATCGTACCATACTTCAATATCATCTTTTTGTTTGTTGAATTTGAAGTTGATTTGCTTGCTGCTGGCATATTCGAGGAATAGCAGATAGTTTTCATACAGGAAGCTTACCAGATTGTGCTGGCTTACTTTAATCTTCATGTGTCCCTGTTCCTGTTTCCGGAAGTCGAGTAGTTCTGTAATCAGTTCACGTAATTGGAGGCTGTTTTTGTAAATTCCCAGTACCTTGCTATATATATTGGGAGTAAATGTTTGCACTTGCAACAATGTTTCTACCTGTCCCACGATCAGTGTTAACGGCGTGCGGAATTCGTGAGAGATGTTAGTGAAGAAACGGAGTTTCGATTGATTCAGTGCTTCAATATCTTCAATATGTTTCTTTTCGTATTTTAGAGATTCACGAAGTTTGATTCGCGAGTTATAGTTCTGAATGAGATACCACAACAGACTGATAGTGACAATGGTGTAAATCAAGTAAGCCCACCATGTCTCATACCAGGAAGGGAGCACGATGATTAGCAACCTTGCCTCTTTGATTCCTTCCCGTTGTGATTTGATGACGAGCGTATATTTGCCTGGATTCAGGTTTGTATAAGTGATAATCGTTTGTTTTCGGTAAGTATGGTTCCATTCATCCGAGAAACCTTCCAGTCGATAGAGAATCTCGTCTCTGTTGGCAGGGATGAAGTTGGAGGTGGCATACTCAAGGCTGAACATGGACTGGTTTGCTTTCAGGCTGATTTCCGGTGTATGGCAGATCGACTGTTTCAGGATTCCGGTTTCATCTCCCGGAATTACCTCTTTCCCATTGACAAACAGACGGGAAAGAATAATATTATAAGATTTAGGGGTGAAGTGTAGTTTCTTCTCCCAGAAAGAAATCATTCCTTGAATACCACCAAGGAATATTTCTCCGTCATGCGTCACAAATAGTGCGTTTTCATTGACAGCAGTCAACGGGAATCCATTCTCCGTACCATAATTATAGAACGTCTTGCCTGGATAATCGAACTGTGAGAATCCTTGATTGGTAATTAACAATAAGTCTCCTTTCTGTATAGATGATTCGCATACTTCGTAGATGCAGTCACTGGATAAACCGTCTTTCTGTACGTCAAAGTTCTCGAAATCATCACTTTCCTTGCGGTAACGGTCGAGACCGCTTCCGGAAGTACAGAACCACAAATTGTCATTGCTGTCCTGCATGATGCTGTTGATATTGTTGTTGCTAAGACTGTTCGGATTGGCAGGGTCATGCAGGTATTTAGTTAGTTTACCGCTGTCGAACCGATAAGAGTAAACCCCTTCTCCAGTGGCTGCAATCCATAGTGTGCTGTCTTTATCAATGCAAAGACTAGCTACCATACCAATACCTCTTCCTTCTTTTGTTTTCTTGAAAAGTTGTTGGCAAGTGCCTGTTATTGGATCGAAAAGGCAGATACCATTCTGTGTAGCAATAACCAGCTTGTCCTTATATGGTACAATGTCCCGGACAATATCTGAAGGTAGCGATGCTGGATCCCCTGCTTTCATTCGGTAGGTAGTGAAACGATTCGTGCGCAGGTCAAGCTTATTCAGACCACCCAAGTGGGTGCCTATCCACATAATTTCATGATTTCGGTCATAATAGATTGCTTTTACATTATTATGGGAAATACTGTTCTTGCCTTCTTCATGGCGATACCACCGATAGGTGTTATTCTTTCGGTCGTATACATTCACACCACCGCCTTCGGTACAAATCCATAGGTTCCCGCTCTTATCTTCTGTCATTCTGCCAACGATCGGACTACTTAGACCTTCTTTCTCTGTATCTCCGGTTTTGTAACGGGTATAGATTTCATATTCCGGGTTGAAATAATTAACACCTCCGAAGTAAGTACCCAACCAGATTGTTCCTTGCTCGTCTTTTACGATACACCAGATGGAAGAGTGGGTGAGTCCGTCGGGGCTGTCATTATTGGCAGTATATAGATAGAATTTGCCTGTGCTTTTGTCATACCGGTTCAGACCGTGAAATGTTCCAATCCACAGGTTGCCTGTGTTGTCTTCACAACAGCTTCTTACAAAATCAGAGCAGAGACTATTCGCGTTTTTCGAGTCGTGGCGAAAGTTCTCGATATTTCCGTCTCTCTTTATATGGTAGAGTCCTTCTTCCCAACTGCCTATCCATAACTCTTTGGCAGAATCTTCATATATACTGGCAATATTACCTCTTGTGACAGGTTGTGAGATTTTTGTTTTATCTTCCGACAAGCAGTAAAGGCCACTACTGGTAGTTCCCATCCAAAGGTTTTTCTTTTCGTCCAAGTGTAGGCAGGAGAGGGTGATGTCTTTTCCGGCAAGATGATAGTAGAGATCGAAGTTACCCGTGCTTTCGTTATATACAAAAACTTCTTCTCTTTTGCCGATATATAATTTTTCATTGAAGTAAATAGCATCCACATTCCCTTGCAGCAATGTTTTGAATTTTTGCGTAGTCAGATCGAACTCTGCTACTCCATCAGTGCAAAGCAAGTATACTTTCCCGTTTTTGTTTCCGGTGATGCGCAGCACTGTATTGCTGAACAGACTGTTCGGATCATTTTTCTTAAGTTTGAAACTTTTGATATCGTTACCGTTATATCGGTTAAGTCCTTCACGCGTGCCGATCCATATAATTCCCCGTTCGTCAATATAAAGGCTGTTGACAGAGAACTGGGAAAGCCCGTCGTCCGTGGTCAAATGGCTGAAAGTGATGTTTTGACCTTGTGTGCGGACTGCGGCTACGCTTAAAAATAGCAGAAATAAAAGGATTGCTTTTCTCACTAATTTGTATTTTAAGGTGTTTACATCTATGCAAATATATTGTTTTTATTCGAAAGAGGCAATATTAGTCAGAAGTTTTATGAAGGGCACTGGATATCAGTATGCTATTTGAGAAAAGAACAGTTTTATACTGAAAATATTCAAATTATCCATCTCTTTGTTTCATGAACAAGGAGATGGATAATCTCACTGCTGGAAGAGCAGCTGTTATTTACCAGAGCCAAGAACACTCAATTACTTGAGCAAAACAATAAGTTTGCGGAGCAGACTCAAAGCCAGGCATTGCAACCGTTACCATGCCCACTCCCGAAATTCCAGTACTTCGGGATAATGTGTGTGTAACTGTCTGCCGAGATTCGTACCAGTCAATCCAGATTCACGGGCAATTTGAGATACATTGTACTCTATATAGTCCATGCTGTCACACGCCACGATAACCTCCTTGTATTTGGCATAGGTTTCGAGATGTTGCCCACACACCGCTGGTTCATCTTGATATTGCCTGCTTCCTCCGGAATGCACTTGATGTCGTTGCGTTTCAGCATCAAATGACGATGGTAGATACCGATATAACGGGAGAATCCGCTTATGGAAATTTCGCACTGCCTACAAATCTCGACATTGGAGAGACGGGTTGTGTTGTACAGTTCCAACGCCGGGTGGTATTTAGCTTCCGTCTTCGGCTTGAGGCCTCTTATCCGGTTACATTTGTTCTCTTTTAAGGATATATTAAAAGTAAGATTTTTCTCCCATGATTATGGATTTACTACGCAACGCACAAAGCAGGCATCAGACCCACTAGGTCTTATCATGTTACTTGTACTGATAAAATTGAAATCGAATGAGAAATAGTTTATATCCCATCCCAGACTTGGACCATCTGTCGGAGTAAGTTGGTTTTGGGGAATCTCCGCATTTAACCAATAGATGGCTCCTGGTCGTTTGTATATGTCGTAAAACAACGGACGTTCTTTAGGATCGGGATATAATTTTGTTCGGCCGGCAGCATATCTTAATACTCCATTGAGGGTTTCATTATCTCCCCAACCAGGGTATGGGTAGCTTTGTTTTCTGTGTCCGTAGCCGGAGGCACCTATAGGAAAGAACACACTTTTGCCCGTTTCGCTATTATATGCGAAACACCCTCTCATTCCACGTCCCTGAGTATTATTTTCATAGTCATAGCCATAAACCTCTACGATATCATCAGCCGTTTTCGTGGCATCATCTCCGTACAATACACCGTATCCCTGCTCAACATTACTACCTTCCTTCCTCAATTCCCAAAAATCCGCGGCTGTAGCCACCCGCGCGTTTGCCATCTGCGGGTTACCAAACGTTTCGGTTTTGCCATGAGAAGTTATGGTCGTCCACTCCATTTTGGCTCCGGTTTCTGCATTGGTCAAACCATCTTCCGGATATACTTTGAAAGCTTCAGCTGTAACATTTATCCATGGCTCGAATGGATTTTTATTACTCAATGCGTCTATCGGCTGGAGCCAATTTCCGAATTTGAACAGCGATCCTTCGTCCAATGGAGTAGAAGCCAGTTCCGTTGAAGTCCTCATGTTTTTGGCATACCACTTCACGCCGCCTGTAACCAAATCGTCAGGTTTGTCTCCTTGCCGTACGAAAATCAGATGCTGGCAGGTATAATTGTGATATTCCACGCGGATAATAGCGTAACGGTTCTCCGACGAACTCCCGGAGAAATCCACACTGAAGTCAATCACGCTACCGGTTCTACCATATATGGTTTTCCCATGTTCCGGATCATCCTTTAACTCTGTTTTGTCCGATGTTACCGACAGGGTGATTCCGTCCCCATTATGTTTCTTGACGACATAGGCTTTCCAGGGACCTTCAGATTGGAATGTTGTGAACATTTGTTGATCCTCTCCCGGTAATCGCTTCAACACGACATGAAACGACTTATTATTTCCGAAAGACCGGTAGATGCCCTTAGGATTCACAACACGGCGTACCTGGTATATCGGAACTTCATTGACAAAGCATTCATCCAATCCTTCCAACTTAGTTGTAAACTTGACTCTCGCCTTTCTCTGATATGCCACGTATGGATTGTTTCCTGTGTATCCGGTCGTTGATATCATCTGCTTGGCGCGCGTGTACATAGGAATATATATGTTGTATGTATTTGCTTCTGTAGGATGTTTTTCTATACGGTATTTATCGTCCTTTTCAGAACCGTCAGTCGTAAATTCTTCGAATGTCTTACCCACAGGTAAAGTAAAGTTTTTGTATTCACGTTCACCACGTTTAGGAGCAGTTTTGTAGTATGCCTCATTTGATCCGATTTTCTCTACGTATAGAACCGTTTCCGTTGTTTTATGTAATGACAGGAAACCGTTCCACGGTGCTGCAACACCATTCGGAGCACCCGTATAATAAATATCGCCACCAGCATTATGGGGTGCCCAGTTGTTTTCCTCGATTTCCGCTTTTATGTATTCTATCTTTCGACCGCCAGTATTCACCTTAATGGGATACATCATGGAATGTTTATACAGATAAGAAATGTAATAAGGTTCGGGAGTCATCACGCCAGGCTCCGGTTCCTCATACTCTATATGCCAGTCTGCTTCATTGGCGAAATTTTTGAATTTCAACGTCAGCTTGTAGTGGCAGTTACGTTTGGCGTTATAGTCCTTTTTCACGTCCTGTCCTAGCATGAAACGATAGATGATGTGCCCGTTGCCCAATCGCTCGGAATTGTTGGAGATGTAGTGCGCATGTACCTCGATATATGTCCCGTAAAGTACGTCATCTTTTAGGCGGTAATCTGGGTATTTATCCGGTTTGTTCGGCAATCCGGGAAAATCTAATATCCCATTATTGTCTGAATCCTGTCTTTTATCGGGCATACTACTATCCGCCCCCTGCATGTTCTCGTAAAAGTACAGTGCGGGAGCTGTTTCTTCGTGAGAACCGAAATGGGGACTACCTACCGTGACACGATGGTCTGCACAACCTTCTCCGTATTCAAAATTATCCGATATATCTCCTTTGTGATAAGTGATGATTTCTCCATCAATCATATCAGGTCCGGTCGTCGGCACATCCAAGGTGTATCCTTCTTTTCCCACGTTATTTTCCTTTCCCAAATAACATTGTGAAGGGATATCTTTGATCTGCACGGATTGGAGATAAATAAACACTCCTTCTTTCAATGCGCTACCGTCGTATGCGATGGTCACTTTAGAGGCCGCACGGCGCAGCCAAGCGTGAAGTTTTACATTTTTGCTGTTTATTACAAGAGACTCATCACCCGAGTAATTGGATGATGTAGAGTTTGTGAAACAGCCTAACATCTGAGCGTTGTTGACCACATTATATTCGCCGGTTTCTTCGTTTTTTGTATTGTCCCATGTGAGAGGAATGCTTTTGAGATCGTCCACTGTCTTTATGTTTTCGGCATAATCTGTCAGCAGGTCAGGTATGTTTGCCACGGCATAGATATAATATTTGCCGTATTCAATTTCTCCCGGTAACGTGAATGTGACGCGTGCCGTAGTTGATTCAGCCTTATGTCCGTTTTCCGCATCCGTATCCGCACGATTTTCAAAAGTCACATTATAATTTCTCAAGTCCTTCTGAACTTCATTCTGTGTCCAACTTCGCCGCAAATTCCCATCCTCATTATACAACAATATATGCAGGGACTTTATCTCTTTCAGGGCACCGCCGGCAGCACGCGTCTGTGACAGTGCCGAAGACATAGGAGTGAAGTCCAACGTCGCCGATACTGCTGCATTGCCTTTACCTATACGTTCTTCGCTCAGGAAATTATTTTGGCAACCTGTAACGGCAAAGGCTATCAGAGAAATAACTATATATTGTACAAAACGCTTCATATATTTTTTTGTTTATTGTTTTACAATCCAAATTCCGGTTCAAGTACTACTTCGCTGTATGGAATCACATCCACCACAACTTTCCTGTCATACATAATTATATCTATTACAGCATTCGTGTTACGGAAAAGAGCTTTCAGATTATCAAAAGCAAAATTGAATGACTTCTGTTCATCGTGTTCATCAGTCAAACCGAGTGTCATCTTATACCGCTGTTCTCCGTAAGTCTCGGTCGGTTCTATCAGGTCCTTGCTTTCGGGAAGATAGAATGTGTACAAGGTACCTTGTTCCTGATTTACATCCGTGTTATTAGCTTTTGGTACAGACAATTTCAGGTTCGTTTGACCGGTAGGGACTTGAACAGCGCTTTCTGGAATGTCGTAATCCATAATCCAGCCTCTTTTGTCAGCCAATGTCTTGTCTTCGGGATGCTCTTGCGACTCATCAGACACCTTTTTCAGCCAGTCTATCCAGAAAAGTTCACTTATGCTGTTATCCTCTTCAGTGAACTTCATTGTCGGATTTTGCTTGTGTGCCATCAGGTAAGAGTCATTGGCAATGTCTGACACCGATATGCTGTTCACCGTGACAGCATCGCTACGAAAATTCTTGAAACGGCAGGTGAACTTGGTGGCGATACGTACGATGTAGAACGTCCCGTCAAAATTTCCTTTTTCAGGAAAATCTATCTTGTATATGGAGGACATCGGGATGGGGTTCCCGTTCGAATAGTCTGGAGCGAAGTAGAGGTTGTTCACCGCGGCTTCAAAGCCGGACATTCCTTCTGTATAACAGTTGAAGAAAGCGGTCAGCGTTTGATTTTCACTCTCTACTGTTACACCTTCTATCGTGGACACACTCTCTTCGTTAGCAAAAAGGAATATCTTCTTCTTTTCGTTGGGTCTTACTTTGAGTAAGATGGTTTTCTGTGCCTGTGCACCTTCCAGCGAAAAGTGACGGTTATGTTCCACCGTTCCGTCAGCCGCATGTAGTATAACCACACGCACGCTTTTCATCTTTTCGTTGTCGGGCAGTTCTACCGTATTTGCCCTTGTTTGTTCTATGGTGGCGATATTCAGGTACAAGGCAGCTTCCGTAACGTTGTCCGGCAAGGATTCTTCCCGACTGCTGCACGCCACCATAAACGGCAGTGTGAATGCCGCCAGGCAGACCACAATGCTATGTATAATGCTCGGTTTCATCAGTCCAATCCTTCTTCCTGATTATTCAACTTCAACGTTACTCAGCACCACACGCCATGATAGAATTTGAATGACGCTGCTTACCCATTTGTGATCCTCGTCAAGAAAGAGGGTCATAACGCACTCGTCCAGACGGTCGAGGAACTCCCGCTCATCCATCGGATAACGGTATTCCTTCTCGTAGTACTCTTTTCCCATCAATGCGTAGTCTATCACCGGGATGCGGGCCACCGTCTTGCCTTCCTTGGTGGTGATGGTGAGTATCATTTTCTCGCGATGTGTTTCTATCAGGCGACCTACAGTAAAGTCGGCAACGAGTCCTTTTACATTGTTGACAGCACGGTTATCGTCCTTGCCAATGCCGGCCTCGACACCCTGTATATCCCAGGGGTGATAGTTGATATTCTCGTCGACCATCAACTCGTTGTCGTGTGCCATAAGACCGTTCTCATCATCAATACGGAAGATGAAGTCAGCCTCATTTACATCCTCTCCCGACAAGTGCTGCAGGATGATGCGGATATGGTTGGTGTTCTTGGTCAGGGGCATGGTGTATTCGTAGCTACCGCCGTCATCGTTAACAGGCAGTGATACATCCAGCGTACCGTGAAAGAGACGGTACAAATGTTCTTCGCTGTATGCGCCTGACTCGTCACGCTTGCGGTTCAACGTGCACTGTAACTGCTCGACGCGGGTCTCGCTGACACGGGCTTCGGGTACAGAGAAGGATTCGTCGTGCTCACCGTCGTTTTGAAGTCCGCACCAAGCAAGCAACTTGTAGTCGCCGGCAGGAAGATCGAGCAACATCGAGTAGTTCTCTGCCGTGCTCGGGTTCATCTGTTCCTCTTGCTGCCATACTAGTACGCCCGATTTGTCGAAGGCATACAGGTGAACTGATGAAACCTCGTTTGTGAAAGCATCAGCCCACTTTAAGTTCTTGTCATAGCAGAACTTGAGCCGATAATACACCGAACAATCGCCTTCTTCCTCGTAGAGCCAGCTGTCGCAGGACGACATAGCCAACAGGCAAACTGACGCCATGCAGACCTTGGCTGCCACATTCCTTATCAATGCCCGTATATTCATATCGTTTACTCTTTCTTGAATGTATAAGTTTATACCTGTGTTACTTGTTCTATATATGGTGTGCGGAATTTCCGCATCCGAATTTTCTCGTCAAGTGGGATACCTGTCTTCTGTATTCAGGTCTCCAAGGCCACACCTCCCTTGTGTACCGGTGGGCGGGTACTGTATTTGTTATTTTGTTTTACTAATATGTGTGGGAGACGGGAGCCGCCTCCCACACTTTGTATGTATCAGAAACGCTTTTGAGCGTTCGGGGTTATATTACCACTCCAACTCATAGCTATTCTGGACAAGACGCCAAGAGAGAATGTTGATTTCAGCCGCGATGTAGTGGTCGTTTTTCGATGGCTTCTCGGGATAAATCTTCTCAGCAGGATCGTATACAGGGGTACCGAGACCGAGTATCTTTGTCACGGTTGTCTCATATACGTGGTTGCGTACTACACCTGTCATCAATTGATTTTGGTCGTTATGAAGATGCTTGATCTCGTAGTAATAGTAGGTCATGCCGGACTGCCATACCAAAGCTTTGTCAACTTTTTCTGAAAGACTGGTGTTGATTTCAGAGTATTGGATTGGCTGAACTGGGTTTTCGATAGTACCTTCATCCAAGGTGTTGTACCATATCTTGCTTTGTGCAGCATCTGTCAGCTGGGCATATACATAGCAATTGTTATCGCTTTCCTCTTTTGGGTCTTGGGGTGCAATTACAATCTTAAGGTCAGCGGCTCCGATCTGTTTACGCTCCTTTTCTGCATTTTCTCCCTCACCCGTTGTTTCTTCATAATAGTAATGCAAGTCATTGGTTGACAGTTGGGAAAGGATATTGTCCTTCAGTGCGGGAAGATTGCTACTTTCAGTTGTGGAATATACATCGGGAAATAATGCTCCCAAGTGTCTTACAATAGTGAAGGGGGTGCCGTCATCCTTACAAAGGGTGCCTTTAATGATAACCTTGGTGTTGACCTGGTCGGCTTTAGTGCCATCAATATCATCCTTTCCTGCATTCTCGTTGGTGTACAATGCGTCGGAAAGACTGGCTGTTAAGTTGTTATAGGTATGATACCGGTTCGTGGCATGCATATCATTGATGGCCCAGAAAGTGCGGTGGGTACCTCTCCACCATTGAGTTGTCCAGCTGGGATTAATCTTCTTGACCAGTCGGCCTTGATTGGTATCGGCTGTCAGGCCCCAGCCATTGAGCTGCAAGTAAACCTGCTTTCCTCCAACTGTGATAGGGGTCTCAACGTCCTTCCCGCTATCATCCTTGGTTTTATTTTTCAGTGCCAGTCGATTGTTCGTATCGAAACCTATACCAGAGTCTAAATTAACCTTGACTTTGGCCACACTACGCTCTACGTAGATGGTAACGGGATTCTTCAGGGCTTCACTTTCCTCTTTCTTGAGGTTATTAGTAGTAATGGGAACTGCAATGACTTCCGTACCGTTAGTTGTATTATAGTATACGGAGTTGAACATTACGAATTTGTTCTCTCGGGTCAGGGCAGTGACCGCGTAATCGTCAACTACGGCCTGCAGCTGAGTAAGGGACTTCGAGTCATCACCCCATTTGACTTTATTATCCGTATCTAAAGGAGGGTTCAACACTGCTACCACCATCTTGGGAAGTTTGTCGCCATCTTTGGTACTGATGACAATAGTGGCTTTGAGTTTTTTTTCTACATCACCGGGCTGGTTACCTTCAACATTGCTACCGGGCACCCAGTCATAGTAGTTCACATAACCGTTACCTTTAACCTTAACGTTGGCAATACCACCATTTCCGTTAAAGAAGTAAAAACGGACACTGGAAACTGCGTTCTCGGTCGTAGTTCCATCTACATAATTCCCTCCAGTGGCACGCGTACCCATTACATCAGAGGACATCAGGTTTACGGCCATGTAGCTGGTATTGGTCTCACCGTTACCTTCGTTCTCGCTGTTAGGAGTAATCTCCTCTTGTGAGCATCCTGCCAAGAACAAGGATGCCAGCACAGTCATGAATAATAAATTTCTTTTCATTATGGATAAATTAAAATGTTTGAAAATGTTTTTTTTCTATATGATTGATTGGATGTCATTTCTGCCTTTCGTCCAGCTCTTTCAGCGTGAGTGTCGCTTTTTCCAGCCCCATCTCTTTCGCCTTACCCAAGTACCGGCGCGCCGTGTCATAATCCTTTTCCCGTATGGCAAGCGCTCCACGTGCATAGACAGCCTCGGCGGAATCGCCCGCCTTGTCAAGGTAGCGGCGTGCCGTTGCAAAATCATCTCGCCGGATGGCGGCATTGGCAGCATTGAGGTTGGCAATCTCATCGTTCGGGAACATACGTACGGCAGTTTCAAAGACATCTGTAAACTCATCCGTGCCGGGTTCATACTTCCCGGCAACGAGGTAGAACTCGTTAAGACTTAGTTTCTGCGGCTGTTCTGCCATGATGCGCTTTATCTCCTCCACTTTATTGAACTTGCGGATGTTGTAGTCTATGCGGTAGTCGGTATGGCGCAAGGCAGGATAGAAATTCTGCAGCATGAAGCGGTACTCGTTGGGATAAGTGCGTTTGATTTTCGCCTCCTTGGCATCGGGTTCCATGTCGCTGTCTATCAAAGTCAGAATCTCCGCACGGTAGTTAATGTTCGATTGTTCCACATAGCGGCGCAAGCCCGCCCAGTCTTCCGGCTCGTAGTCGGTTTGGATAATGCTATCCGCAAAGTGGTACAACTGTCCTATGTGTTTTTTAAGTGCGGCAGTACGCCCGATGGCAAGCTCCGTGTTGTGTTTATAGGGACTCTCCGGCGAAGCGAAACCTTTCAGCCACACAGAAGTGATGGTGACATCCTTGTCATTACGCACGGAGTCGATAGTCGCTTGTATTTTGCCCAATTCGGTAGTATTGCGACGATAATCGGGATAAATCACTGTCTGGTCAACCGGGAAGTCGATATATGCCGAACCGGATAATGAACGGCTTTTCATGATTTCCGCCTTAGGTTGCACGAATATCAATTCCGGGAAGAATGCCTCGCGATGACGTCCCAATATGCCTTCGTATTCCGCCACTATCTCGTGGCAACAACCCCAATCACTACGGTGGAACTTGAGCATTGCCCCGTCCATCCACTTTTCGTACTCCGCGAGGTTGTTGTATGCCACGCTGTCCGGTTTGCTCGAAGCGCGATAAATTGTTTCACTTTCCCCCGAGATACTTCCTATGCCGTTTCGTACATAATAGTAATATCGCCTGCGCCCGTAAATTCCCACCGCGGGTAGGTCGAGCGAATCCGTCCCGTTGACCAGACGTGGTGTGAGTAGTACGGCACGATTTGCATCTACATCAAGTTTGTTTAGATCCAAATTCATCTTCACGGTAAGGTATTTTCCTTCACGATTTATGTTGAAACTTTTAATGGAAACACCGAGTGTGATGTCTTTAGTGTTTTGCGCCACAGTTTTCAACACATTTCCTATGCCCAGTAGGGTTGCCAGTATGAATATCGTCCTTTTCATGTTCGTTGCAATTTAGAATAGATAAACCAAGTTAATGGCCGCTTTCGTAGGTCCCACGTAATGATGTGGCTTGTTCGTTTCTACCTTTTTCCCACATCCTGCACATCGGAACTTATCATAACGGGTATAGGAATAACCGAAACCGATTTCCGTCTCCAAGTTCCAATGGTGACCGAGGAGCCATGCATAACCGTATGCCACGCCCCCACCTATAAACCATCCCTGATAACGGGTATTTTTCAGTTTCCGTGCGTCAGTGCCAAGAAATTTAACACGTCCGTCAAATCCTCCGATGTTATACTGTCCGCCATGTAAATGGGCACCAAAAAAGTGTGCACCAAAACGATCACACAACCAATAGCGGACTTCGGGCTGTACAGCCCAATGTTTCCAACGCCGGTCATGTGACATTGTCCAACCATTATAATTACCAGAAATATCAAGTGTCCAGTGAGGAGAAAGCCCCAACTCTATGCCAGCATTTATACTTGATGTTAAATCATACAACAAATTACTTTTAACAGCAATTGTCTGACTTTTCATTTCCAAGCAGAAACATAGAGTAAAAAGTAAAATTATATGGTATTTAAATTTCATATTACTACAACTTTATTAAATTCATAAAACAAATGTAATAATTATCTCAATTGGGATAGTTGATATCTTTTCAAGCAAGATTCCGCAATGGTTTTGTATGGAAACTTGTATGAAAAATATATATAAGTAAGTGAGGAAACAATGCTTTTAACTGGACAACAGAATGTTTATAAACTACAAAACAGCCTCTAACGAAAGAAATACAAATGTCGCTTACATTTGTCCTCTCTAATATCTTTATATAATTCATCATTATTACCGTGTTCATTACTTTTTGTTTTTCTGTCTCTTATACACATCTGACGCTGCCGACGAAGAGGATAGTGTTGATG
>CAMTFK010000097.1 GCA_947071285.1 uncultured Bacteroides sp.
CAGTTACAAGCGATGAGGCAGCTTATTTTCTTTGTATATATGCACATATATATACATCTAATATAAAAAAGAAAGCAAAAAGCGCCAAGTTCTTCTTGAACTTGGTAAGCTTATTTCTCTTTCAAAAACCATCTAGTATCTCTACAAAGTACCAATATTCTATAGAAATTATTTTTAAAATTTCTTCTATTTGTATAGAATACAAAGACCTTTATAAGAAGACAACTAACCAACATAGCCAGTTGCGTTTGTATTATAAATGCAAATGTATACATTTTTTCACAATTCAAACAAAACAACGCTTTATTATTGTAACCTTATAATATAAAAGAGCTAGAATCAGCTATAACCCACAAAAAAAAGAGGAAGCCTATCAAAAAAGCTTCCTCTCCCTTTATTTCTTGGCTATAGATTATTCTCCACCGCCACCACCTTGGGCTCCACCGCCGCCATCTTTCACATCATCGTTACTGATAGAACGGGCAGCTTTCTTCACACTGGCCCTTAATTCACCAATACGATAGCTGATGCTCATACCAAACGAGCGGTTGGGATAACGGCTCTTGCTGGTAGAATAGAAATTCTCTCCAAAAGTTGTATTATTGAAGTTCATATACTTGGAGAACAGATTCGAGCCATAGACGCTCACCGTCAATCTATCTTTGAGGAACGAACGGTTTACGCTCAAGCTATAATAAGAATAGCCGCTACCCTTTCCTTGTAGAGAGATGTAAGGTGTGCTTCCACCTGCATTCAAACTAGCACGCAACTTCCACGGGAAAGTATGCTGGATACCACCATACATAGAACCTTGCCAACCGTAGTTGTGTAAGTTCCGCGACGGACTTTTGAGATCTGAATAACCACCACGCCCATTGATATAAATACGCGTTTTGGGTGATGCATTCCAATTAAGATATAAGCTCATATTGGTATTACGGCTCTTACCTATATTCTCATATGTACTGTAAAGAGCACCTTCGGGAGCAAAATGCTCCTGGTCTGGTCCAAAGTATTCACCACCTTCACCTATCAGACGACTTACGTTCTCAATTCCATTGTTATTGAACGAATGACGCAGCGATACATTTACATTAAACTTGGCTGTAAAACTACTATAACTTAGATTGAACGCATGACTTTTCTCACTTTTCAATTCGGAATTACCCTGGCTAATAAACATCGGGTTACGATCGTCAAAGTAAGGATTCAAATACCAAATACCAGGACGATAGATTCGCATATCATATCCTCCACGCAATGTCTGCGTCGGTCCAAGTTTAATGCCCATAGATACGGAAGGCACCACATCATTATAGTTTACCTTGAAATCTTCACCCGCGCCAATGATGTAGCGCACATCCTGTGCCGTGTGTTCAAAGCGCACACCCGGTTTGAAAGTAAAGTCTTTGTAACGCAGCGTATAACCCAGGTAAGCAGCAAGAATGTCATTCAGATGCTTGTAGTTGCTACTACGATCCTCATTATACACATAGTCGCCATTACCGTCGCTGCTCTTGTCTTCCTCAAAGTTGTTTTTACTCGTATTATTACGGATGATATACTTCACACCTGTCTCTATGGTATGCAACTTGCCAATGGGTGTTGTATAGTCTACCTGGAAAGTATGCTCTGTAGTATTGGTTTTACCGAAGGTGTGCGAATTGTAAAGTTGGAAAGCTTCAGGCACCTGATAACGGTCCAAATAACGGTTGTAATTATCACTCTCCTGCGGTTGAGTATTAATTTTGTAGGACAAAGTGAGCATACGGTTTTTATTCTTCTTTGAAGTGCGCTGATAATCAATGTTACCGCGAATAGAATACCACGAACCATCGCCTTCCGTTAAGGTACGATAGCTATACGCTTTGGTATCACGTTCTGCATTCCACATGTCAGTGTTACCCTTCGAATCATTATCATTTCCGCCGCCATACATACCCACAGACATTGTAATAAGCCTCAGGGTATCTATCTCATAACTGGCCTCCACGTTGCCGTGCTGGAATTGTCCGCTATAATCGGATTCGTTAGTAGACTCCAAATACTTTTGATCGGTAGAATTGTAATCTTCCCGATAACTGTCTGAATAATTAGTAGGCTGGCTATTGTAGCTATAATTATAGTTCCCTGTCAGCGTTAACTTACCTTGCTTGATGGTGGCATAGGCACCACCGCCCAGTCCCATGTTGCTAGCCCGGCCGCTAAAAGTTGCTGTATATCCTTCAAACCCACTACCAACGGTTACAATGTTAAGGATACCTCCCACACCTTCGGCATCATACTTTGCACCCGGTGAGGTAATTACTTCGATATATTTGATAGTATTGGCAGGCATACTCTTCAACACTTCCTTGGGGTTATTGCTCATCATGTTGTTGGGCTTGCCGTTCACGTGTATTTTGAAGCTACTACTACCGTTTACCTGGATATTATCTTCTCCATCCACCGTCACGAGAGGTACTTTTCGCAGCATCTCTATCACAGAGTTGGTTTTTGAATCGGGGTCGTCTTCGATGTTATACTCTATTTTGTCCACATCCACCTTCACCAAAGGCTTTTGGGCAACAACTTCCACCTGTCCCAATTCATTGGAAGCATCCGCAATGTACAATGTACCGAAGTCCACCAGTTGCTCTCCCGCCTTCACTGTGAAATCCTTCACAATGGTATTTCTACCGATGGAAGAGATGGTCATCACAAAATTACCTGTTCCGGGAATCTTCTCCTGAAACTTACCTTTCATGTCTGTCACCAGCATTTTCAATGCACGGGCAGGTGCTTCTTTTTTTACGATTTTGATTGTGGCGTAAGGTTCTCCCTCCTGAGTCAGCGAGTCTAGCAGAACTCCCTTAATCTGGAATAGAGGTGCCGCATTCTGTGCCGCTACTAATGAGGATACTACCAACATAATGAGCAGCAAAGGGCATTTAATTTTCATTCCTGTTTTTGTTTGTTTGATGAATATTAGTTGACTGTTTTTGTATTAGACGTTACTTATACCTATTTTGTCACAACGAATGTGGCAAAAATAGGCTGTTTTTCTTTATCTACGAGATTTTCGGAGTTAAAAAAGCACAAAGAAAGAGGGATAATAGAGAATATTTGTAAGTATCTCGCAGAAATCTATAACAAATAGAAGAAAAGTAGCAAGCAAACGTTAACTGCGATTACACAGCCAAAACCGCGAAGCACCCATCGGCGCAATGGACTCTTTCCACCCGCAAAGAACAGTGCATAACACATGTTTACGATAATATTGCTCACAATGGCTTGCATGCAACAAGCCGTCACCACCAACACGGCAACGCCCGAACCTTGCAACAGGTTCAAGATAAACGGAGTGATGTCACTCAGACCGGCTATAAAGGACAAGACATTCAAACCGCCCGTGCCAGTATAAACCAGCGTGTAATGGGTCACAATCGTAAATATCACGAACAGGACGGCAAAAATCAACGCTACTTTAAATTCCAGCGGATTACTGCTGTCTTCTTCTTCCACCTCTTCTCCCGTCGCCGGAACCGGTTTACGTTTCCGGTGCAGATACCAAGCCACCCCCGCCGTAATCACGGACATAATGAGCAGATAAGGATAAATTGCAGCAAGAATTGCACTGCTGAATATACCTATTAATATAAGGAAACGGAGAAACATCATGCTGACGGCCAACAACATGGCAGCCGCATACTCCGGCGCTTCCTGTGCAGGCGCCTTACGGCTCTTGCGGGCCAATACGGAAATAGTAGCCGTACTACTATACAACCCGCCGATAATACCGGATACCAAAATACCGGATTCGTGGAATACATACCGCCTCAGCAGATAGGAAAGGTAAGAAATGCCGGATACCACTACCGTTGCCAGCCAAACGGTATAAGGCGTCAGATTAATATCGGGAATCAAGTTTTCATTCGGCAACATCGGAAGAATGATACCACTGATAGCCAAGAACTTGGCAAGGGTAATCATCTCATCATTCTTCATGCGCTGCGCCAGTTCCGTGAAGGTATGCTTCAACTCGGTGAAGAGCAGGACAGTAACCACTACCATGACATAAAACCAGGAGGGCTGTGTGTCTACAATAGGCGCGATACAATAAGTGATGAGTGCAATGATAATGGTAGTAACTCCGAATACATGGAACTGAGCTTGCTTGACGTAGTAGTTCAGCCCAAGCAACAAACCCAGTATGGCACCACCGCCCATGAACAAACGGTATTCCACCGGGTCAAGAATATAAAGCAGATACCCCAGAATACCGATGAAAGTGAACGTGCGGTCCGTACCGAACAACGTCGTTTCCCCTTCACGCTTCAAACTGATTTTTCGCTGTGAAAGGCCTATCAATAAAGAGAACAGCGTCACTAATATAAAAGTAACCAGTTCTCTGGGCAGATATTCATAAAGTTGCTCCATATCTTCTTCTAAACATATCTGATTAGCAGCCATTTGCAAGGAGTTAACTTCCTGTTGACAAGGAGTTAACTTCTTGTTGACAAGCTCTTAACTTCTTGTCAGCAGGGAGTTAATACTTCACCAAGCCGTATATGGACGCTTCATCAGTTGTGAATTATAATAACGGACATCACCTGTCACTTCCCGGCCGATGAAGTCGGGTTTCTCGAAAGCTTCGTCTTCCGAAGCCAGTTCCACTTCGGCCACCACCAGTCCTTCGTTTTCACCGTAGAACTCATCGACTTCAAACGTATGCTTTCCGCTATGCACCAAATAACGGGTTTTATCAATAACACCCGGCTCACAGAGTTTCATCAACTCTTCGGCCTCCACAAGCGGAAGTTCTTTTTCCCACTCATAGCGACTGGTGCCCGAAGCATTAGAGGCACCTTTTATTGTCAGGTATCCTTTCCCGTCACGGATACGTACCCGCACAGTCCGCCCTCTTGCACTACTGATATAACCTTGCACAATGCGGCTTTGTTCATACGCTTTTGATTTGTACTCCCCCGTCACGAGGAATTTCCGTTCTATTTCTTGCGACATCTATCCGTTATTTTCCTAAGAAGGAGTATCCTATCAGCATAACCAGCACCAATATCAATGCGGACACACCGATAATCAACAACACTTTCTTAGCTTGTTCTTCTTCTTTACGGCTATGTATAGCCTTTTTCTTATTCTTTCCCATGGTGTCTTTTAGTATTAAAGTTCAACTGATAACAAAGTAACGTGAAATTTAGGAAGTTTCCAAAAGAAAAGAAGGAAATTTATTTGCGCCCGCGCAACATCTTCTTCGTACCCGAACCGTATCTGAGACGTACTTGCTCCGTACATTCTTCGGTTAGAGGTACCTCTGAGCGAAGAAAGTACGGAGCAAGTACGGAGCAAGTGCGTTTATAGAGCAACGATTTCACATAGTGATTACTAGAAATTGATTATTGCCTTATATTCCGGCAGTATCTCCACATTCTTCACTTCACAATTAGCTCCCCGTTGTGTGAAATCGGGGATAGCATCATGTGGAAGGTCGATTAAGTAAGGAGCATTTTTGTGCAGAGGACGAAAATAGAAATTCATATCATGTTCTTTCAATTCATTCTGAAAGCGTTTCAGTCCGATAGTCCAAGGGGCACCATAATAGAAGTGGTCAAGCACTATTGAACCATTAATAAATGCCATGGCTACATCTCCCACATATTGAACGCGTAGGAAGTACTCGTTGACTTGCGGCAAAGAAGGCTGGTCAATATGTACAGTCATTCTGCGTGCTCCCACTTTCTTCCAATCGGCAACAACAGAAACCGGATTCACTTCAATAGTTTGTTGCTTCCATCCGGCACGCGAAGGATAAAGAATATAGTCTATCCGGTTCTCACCCAGACTCAGTAAAGTACATTTGTCCTTCTCCGGCAAAACAGTAGCGCGGGTAATCAAAATACGATTGTTTACTTTCATCGTATTCAATGCCTGTTCACGGGTCAAAGTAGTCACCATCACTTTTTTTCCGTTCTTTGTGGTTATAGAGAAAGTGCTTTTCACTCCCGGTATCGGCGCATAAAATGATTTGCCTGATTTTAGCGTAGCTTTGTCAAAACTATATTCAGGCGTAAATCCTTCAGGAGCGAAAAAGAAGTAATGTTCTTTGCCATTATCCTCTATCTTAGTAAGCAACTGAGCCGTTGCATACTTTAAAACGGCATCTTCCATATGCAGGTTAAAAGGCAGAATGGCACTTACATCTTTTTTCAGAGTGAATGTCCCTTTGGCGGGAATCATTAAACTTTCATTCCGAAGGTTCAGTTTGAACTGCAAACCCTTCTGGTCGACACGTGCCGTATCGTGGTCTTGGAAATTAGTCATAAAAATAAAACCGGAATCATCTTTCATACGAACCGCATACCGCAATGTTTCCCGATTATCCGAAGTTATCCGGTCATTCCCTTCGGGCAGAACAGTCTCCATCGGAGCCAAGGATGAACTGAAGTCTTTCAGGAAAGTATGAAGAATCCGTAAGTTCTGATAAGAATCACGAACCAGCCCAAACTCACCGATAGGCGCCTGAAAATCATAAGAAATTTTGGGTACTCCCATCAGTTCATCACTCAAGAAGCCTACGCCATTATTCTGTTTGGGTGTAGACCCGCCATGGTACATATAATAACCGATGCCATTAGCACCACTGCCCAACGAACGTACCATCAAAGCTTCAGCAGCTTCAGCTTTCACTATCGGACGACGGGAATAAATCATCTGAATACCTACTCCCATCTCAGCGGTAAATGAGGGATATTTATCAGTATTGTAACGCACCGGCGCATAATCCGGATGGCGCTGTATATCCTTGAACATGCAGAAGGGCGACATATGCGGTTTTGCCCAGAACGGATAAGTATAAGCCGCCGTCACAGGAATCACTTCATTTTCTACGATTGCCGCATTACCCCAGCCTGTGGCTGTGTACAACGGAGTTATCATACCTGCTTTTTCAGCCATATCCTTCAATGTTTTCATGTGAAGGTCGCCCAGTTCAGCGGTCGTAATTTTCTTATCCTGCACACTCACGCCAATCATAGTGATGCCGGCGTCATAAGTGGCGGAAGTCATATCCTTCGGTGCACCGGGATAGTTGATAGCCCAGGGCGCAGCCGAATGTTGATGTTCATTCTCAATCTGAATGCCGATAATGGGTCCTCCATCCTGATAATAAAGTCCTTTCAATTGCAGGGCAATCTGCTCATACAATCGCTTGACAATAGTCAAGTAATTTACATCATTGGAGCGTACTTCCAGAGGTTTAGCAAAAAGCCAGTCGGGGAGGCCACCGTTACGTATTTCGCCGTGGCAGAAGGGGCCGACACGTACAATGACAGACATGTCATGCTTCCGGCATAGCTGGATGAATTTCCGTAAATCACGGTTGCCCGACCAGTCAAATACGCCTTCGACCTCTTCGTGTATATTCCAGAATACATAAGTGGGAATCACATTCACACCACCGGCCTTGATTTTCAGTATCTGCTCTTCCCATTGTTCAGCAGGGTAACGGCTGTAATGAAATTCACCCATCACAGGAATAGCGGGTTTGCCGTTGATGGACACATAAAAGCTATTCACATCGATACTGCCTCCTGAAGGGCTTTTGCCTCCCAGCTTCAGATGCCCGGAATAAATTTCTTTAGCCACCTTCGGGGCCGAAAGTTCATACACCTGCTGAGCCTGTAAAGACACTGCGGCACAGGAGAACAAGATTAAAAATAATTGTTTCATATCATTTCTTACTTATCAAACTATTTATCACCTCTGCATTCATACTTACTCCCGGAGAGAAAGAAGCGCTTTGCATATATCTCTTCAAGCTATACAACAACTGTCGGGCAGACGGCCGTTGCTCCATATCCTGATGGAAATCGATTCCCGAAACCAACAGTTTTCCGGCACCTACCTTCACCTCAAACATCAAAGCAAGCGGGCGGTTCGTGAACCAATCGTCAATCACCCGGACTATCGGCCGGATATCTTCCGGCAATCCTCCGATTTGAATGGCTCCGGAATGACTCATGGCATCCCACCATTGATAATTACTATAAAAATCAGTAGGGAAAAAGGCTAAAGCCGGATGTTCCGGGTTGCAAAATATGCCCAATGTGTGCGGAGCTTGTCCTTCGGTCCATGACGTATTCCAGAAAATGCTCGAAAAGCCAATGGCTATATCACCTCCGAATTCTTTGGCCAGGGTGCCTTTCTTTAAAGATAGCAGGGCCTTTCCTCCTTTATTCAAATGTTTGATAGCGACTTCATCCAGACAATCCGTCAGGAGAATATCACTGTCATCGAACGCCTCTTTTTGAGCGGGATAGACCCAGAAATTCCAATCGTTACAATAGTCGCCTACAGAAACTTCCAAATTTAATTGGCAGGCTTGCGTCACCTGATTCAATTGGAACTGGATATCCCCTATTTTCAGACAATTGCCTATTGGCAAACGAGCAACGGAGAAAGCGCCTTGCTTCACAATATTCCCCTGTATATCTTTCACCACCCAGTGAATATCCGGCTGCAAAAGTTCTTCTTTATAATTCGCCACTTCCACCTGTGCTGCAAACTCTTCATTATTCTCAAAAATCAATCGGGGTATACGTGCCAACGGAACAATGCTATTACAAAAGCGCCTATATTCTTCAGATGTCACGTATCCTTTCTCTTCCCAGAAAACATCCAATGTACCTACCAAGGCTGTTCCCTGACCCGGAAAGTCATTCAACCCCAACAACTGAAAACCTCCAAATCGTGGAGTGCGCAAAGCCGCTTCAATATCAGCTTTGTAACATAATGTTTGCAATTTCCCGGAAGCGATGAGGAAACTGTCGGCCAGTGCTCCCAATCCGTTTTCAATCAGAGTTTCCTGAAATATCTCAAAGTTTTTAGGATGGTATACGCCCGTATATTTTTTCATTTCTCCAAAATTAGGATACACACACCATTGGCCTATCTCATGACTTATAAACGGTTGGCTGAATTTAGAAGTATAGCTACTCCAATCGTAGGTGGTAGAAGGGGCTTTAGCATTGATAATGCTGCCCAGCCCCTCTCCCCAATGCTGAATACGGGGTTCCGAATCACTCAGGAATTCATTTTCCGGCAAGTTGGGCCAACCAGCGGAAGAAGTGTATAAGCGACGGGGATCATGCGCTTTCCAGTGCGAAACAAAGTCGGCCAGATATTCTTTATGGTTCTCTCCACGGGGTTCGTTACCATGGGCCAGCATACAAAAAGAGGGATGGTTGCCATAGGCTTTCACGATGTGTTCGGCTTCGGCCAACAAAAACGCATCGACAGGCTTGCCGTCACCAATAGACGACGACTGATTAGGCCAGGTTGAGCATTCTACCTGGCAATAGAGTCCTAATTCATCCGCAGCTTCAAAAGCGGCTTCGGGCGGACACCAGGAATGAAAACGGATATGGTTGATGCCATACTCCTTGCATATGCGGAATTCACGCAACCACTCAGCCTTATCCGTGGCGGGATACCCGGTCAGTGGGAAAGCGGCACAGTGCAAAGTTCCACGCATAAAAGCGGGATGCCCGTTTAATTGCAGCACTCCTTCCTTTACAGACCAGTCACGGCAACCGAACGTAAGCTGCCGGTTGTCCAGTTCTTTTTTATTAGCACGTAGTGTATATTTCAACGTATATAGATTAGGATGGAATTCATCCCAATAAGCCACACTCGCCGGAAGCGGTAATACCAGTTCGAACTTGTTATCGCCCGGCTGCACGGTATATTGTTCGGTCACTTCCGTTCCTTCAAGGTGGAAAATCAAATCAACTTTCCTTTTCTTCGCTTCACCATTATGCACGTTCAACTTTAACGTCAGCTTACGGTCGACCAGCGAAGGATAGGCATCGACCTGCTCATAAAATATCTTTGATTTTGCTTCCAGATACATGGCACCGGCTATACCATTCCAGTTGCCCTGTGTATGGTCTGAAATGCTATGCGAGTTTTCACCCGGGTCAATATCCCTGACTCTATTGTCTACACGGACAGAAATCTGATGCTTTCCAGGTTTCAGATAGCCCGTCAGTTCATATTCCTGAGGAGCGCTTAAGGTATTGCGCATTCCTACTTCAACGCCATCTATCCACACACGACTTTCCCAATGGCATCTCTCAAAGAACAAGCGGATTACTTTATCTTTCCAGGCTTCAGGAATGTCTATATCACGCTGATACCACGCCACGCCCGCATAATATTTGTCCGGTTGCAGCCAGAAAGGTACTTTAATGTTATCTTCTTTACGATAACGTTCATACTTATCCTGTTCAAAGAAGGCTTTATCAACCATGCTTCCTACCCATTGCGTCCGCACCGTTACAGGCTCTCCTTTTCCATTGGTCAGCATAGACCCGGGCAGTTCCACTTCATCACCCAATGTCTGCAAGTACCATTGACCGGACACACCCGCATCTTCTTTATCCATAGCAAAACGCCAGGTTCCGGACATATCCATCTTTTGCGCATGGCTCAACAGACCAGACAATAAAAAAACGACAACTATACAATAATGCTTCATAATTCTATTCCTTTCTTATAAACATGTTTTCATAGACAAAATTCCCTGATGATTGATATCCGACTTCCTAACTTCATCCAGCAGCCGGGCGGATTTGTCTTTTTGATTCATCCCCCAATAGCCTAACGCCATCATGTATTTACAGTGTATTTCATTGCGTATATTCAAATCATCTTCCCATATCAGCAAGTCGGGTAGCGATACGGCAAAATAGTCCATTTTAATCTTATCAAACAAATGTTTCTCTCCATAAGAAATCAGTTTATGGAAACGTCCGTTAGCCTCATCCGTGCGTCCAAGTTTCAACAATGCCAATCCCTGATAGAAGATTTTATCCGGTTTCGCATCGTTGTAGTACATAGCTGCAACCGGTTCGGTGGGACCAACAACTGCCTGCTCCCAACATGCCACTGCTTTACTGTTCTCCCCCAAACCTTCATAAGCGCAACCCAGAAAATAATAGAAATCGTTTTCTTGCGCACCATGCAATTTTCCTTCACCCAGATGATGTGGATATTCCAGGCACTCTTCCAATAACACAATAGCGTCCTTATAGTCGGTAGCGGCAAGTGCTTTCTTCGCCAATTCCACACGAGCAAACTGATACTGTCCGGACACTTTTCCTTCACCGCCTTCCCACGGATGGAAGATGTGGGCATCGAGCAGTTCCTTCGCCTGTTTACATTCCCCCATCTGATTCAGTAAGGTGATTTCTTCCAATATCAGGTCATCACGTTGGGAAACCAGCTCCGAATACTTCTGTAAGAATGCCAATCGTTCGGTATGCGAACGGCATATGCGCTTATAAAGTTGGTCCAGTTCCATCAATATACGTGCGTCCGTAGTGTCGAGACGGAAGGCACGTTCCATACATTCCACAGCTTTTGTTTCTTCATTCTTCTTGTTGAAGTAAGCCAAAGCCAGATTACGCCATACAGTGGGGAATTGAGTATCTAACCTTGCAGAAGCCTCCCATGCCTCTATCGCCAACTCATACTGGCGCTTGTCATAGTACAAGTTTCCTAAATAATAAGGAGCCCTTCCGTCTTTCGGATTCACCTCCATTGCAGATTGTAATGCGAGAACTGCCTCCAGGCGATTAGGGAAACAATAGTCCGGACAAGCTGCCATACCTTGAGCAAGTGCCTGCTCCACTCCGGAGAGTCCGCCTTGCTTCAGGCACCATCCTAAATAGTAGTAGCTCATTGGTGTGATTGCTTCTTCGGCAATAGCGATATTCCACAATGCAACTGCTTCCGCCCAGCAACCGGCATTGCAATAGTCAAGCGCAATTTCATCATAATTATGAGCCTCTCCACGCATCATCTCTTTTAAGATATTCAGGTCTTCAACGGTATTCGTTATCAGATACTTTTCATTGCGGCAGCCATAGTTAAACTTATCGATAGCCAACGATTCTTCAATCAACTTCAGAGCTTCTTCCGGTTTACCCATTCGCCGGAGAATAGCCGCCTTCAAAGCACGTGCCTTGTGGTTGTGCCAGTTGCGGATGAGTGAACGGTCTATTTCATCCAAGGCATCTTCTAAACGCCCTTGCATGGTCGAGATCTGTGCACAGGCAAAATAACCGGCATCCTGCCAGGCTGCATTCCAACAAGATTTATAGAAACGGTCATAAGCTTCGTCTATACGTCCCTGATATTTAAGTGCCAACCCAAGATTATAGAGTGGTTCACCGTCATATGGATTCGGATTACGTTTCTGCAAAGTCTTTACTGCCGTAAGCAAATATTGCTCGGCTTTACAGAAACTACCTTTACGAATATACCATAAACCAAGAGCATTATTATTGCGTACATCAATCGGATCACGACGTAGTGCTTCTTCATAATATTCCACCGGATTATAAGTAGCATGCCTGTATTGTTCCAGATGCAAGCCCGTCAGATAAAGTTGTTCGGTGGTCTTTATCTCTTCCGGCAACAAAGCTGCTTCGGCAGCATCGGGAACAGGTTTAACTTCTTCCGGTTCGGCATGCCAGTAAAGCAACTCCTTACCATTGGCGATAATTTCGAGAATTAACCTATTAAAATTTATACCCTCTACATCAACAGTCTCATCCAATAATTCTTCAGGTGTAATTGTCACTTCTTTACTATAATACGTTTTTCCGTCCTCATTCTTCAACACTACATTAACCACCTGCCTGGAAGTAGCAAACACCTTGAAACGTACATTTCCCTCACCTGCCGGTTCAATGTTCATCAATAAATCCTTGCTGGCATTTTTCACCACTCCTAATTCACGGTAAGGCAGAAAGTACTGCACGAAACTCTTTTCCTCGTAAGGCTGCAACCAGGTAAAGTCCGGCTGATTTTCAGTATATACGCCCGCCATCAATTCAATGTACGGCCCATCTTCATCCGTCAGATTACGATCCCAAGCACGACCGAAATCACCGTTTCCCCAAGTCCACTGCTTCTTGCCCGGTGACACATGATGATTGGCAACATGAAGTACCCCCGCGCGAGTATCATTTTCATACCCACCTACAAAGTTGAACCTTGAATTGACAGCCATATAAGAGGTCGGTACTTTGATATTCTTATAATTAGAAATATCCACTCCGGCCGAGTAATCCATTTTATAATAAGTTCCCGTAGCAATCGGAAAGCTGGAAACAGCACGTTTTCCATGGTCAAACACAGCATTAATATCAGGTGGGAAAACGCTCTGATAGTAATCATTCACAGCTACAGCCGGATTAGCCCACCATAAAAAGGTTTGCGGAACGTCCGTACGATTATACAGCACTCCCTTAATCTCAAGGAAAGCATGTCTCGGACGCAATGTAAAGCCAGCCATACCTTTCTGATGAAACATACGTTCCATCTCATTAACCCACACAGTAATACTGCCATCAACATTCTCTTCAATGGTTGTATCCACTGGCATATAAGTACTGGGACGATGATGTTGCGGCCAGTTAAACTCAATGCCACCGGATATCCATGGACCGAGCAGACCAACCAAAGCAGGTTTAATAACATGATTATAATAGATAAAATGGCGTTGTTTGATTTTATCATAAGCCATCTGAACCCGTCCGCCAAGCTCCGGCAAAATCATCACTTTAATATATTCATTCTCAATAAAAACGGCATTATATTCCTTGTCCACTTTCTCGTCAGATATAGACTCTATAACAGGATAAGGATAGACTACACCACTACTACCCTGATATACTCGTTTCTCTAAAAAGATAGGATTTTTCTCAGGTTTTCCCACCTCATAAGTAGGAATCACGACCTTTTCTTTCCATGCTTTTACCATAATATTCTTTTGATTTTTAGACAATAGAGTGGCTTGGAGAGCTGTATCAGAGCCCTCCTTTTTAATCACTCTATTCAATATTTATTTATTGATTAATTCTTTTTCTAATGTTTCCAAGGACTTTCCTTTTGTTTCAGGTAATGCGCGGAAGAAGAAAATGAAACCTGCCACACAAATAGCCGAATAAATCCAGAACGTGCCGTAACTACCCAAAGCTTTGTTTAACAAAGGGAAAGTATAAGTGAGCGTAAAACTACCCACCCACAAAGCGAATGTCGAAGTCGCCACTGCAACAGCACGTACCCGATTCGGAAATATCTCGGAAAGTAGTACCCAAGTGACCGGCCCCAAAGACATGGCATAACAGGCAATAGCCAGTACCACCAGTATTATCATGAAAAAACCGCTTACCTGAAAATAATAACAAGTACCCAAAATAAGATAAATGCCTGCCAGCCCACCGGCACCAAATAGCATCAAAGCACGGCGTCCCAAACGGTCGACTGTATAAATTGCTACAAACGTAAAAACTACATTCGCAATACCGGTCACAACAATATTAAAAAGTACATCTCCTAATGAATAGCCTGCTGACTGGAATATTTCCTGTGCATAATTAAAAATGACGTTCGTCCCGCACCATTGCTGGAAAACAGCTACTATAACACCAATTATCAATACCTTACGAAACGGACGGCTAAACAGTAGCTTCAATCCGCCCTGCCCCGAACGCGATGAAATAGTTTCTTCCACTGATTGTAGTTCCGTTTTGGCATAAGCCTCACCACCTATTTTACTAAGTACATTCCATGCAGTTCTCTCCTTACCTTTCATGGCCAGCCAACGGGGACTTTCTGGTATAAAACAAGCTAATAACAAGAATGCCGCAGCTGGAAATGCCGCAGCCCAAAACATCCAGCGCCACCCCATCTGCCCATTCCACGAGGCACATATATCAGCCGCAGTGAAATCCGCAGGAATAGGATCAGCTATCAACCAATTGGTGATTTGCGCTCCAAGTATACCTAATACAATTGTCAACTGATTCAATGATACCAACTTCCCACGAACCGAATGGGGAGCAACCTCAGCTATATACATCGGAGACAACCCCGATGCAATCCCGATGGCAATACCTCCCAAGAAGCGGGCAACCAAAAACCAACTGAATACAGAAAAAGCACCGGTAGCATATGCAGAAAACAGAAAGATGAAAGCCGAAATAACCAACAAGGGCCTACGTCCGTATCGGTCGGCCATCATACCAGCCATCATCGCTCCAACCAGACAACCCAACAGAGCTATACTCATTGCCAGCCCCTGCATAGCAGGAGCATCAGCTATTCCGAAATAAAGCTCATAGAAAGGCTTCGCACCTCCTATCACCACCCAGTCATATCCAAAAAGCAATCCGCCCATCGCAGATACAAGACAGATGAAATAAACAAACTTTTTATTATAGCTTTTCATACAATCAGATATTTGATTAATTTGATATTGCAAAGATAAAGCAGATTCGATATGGAAAAAATGGAGTTTCCAGCTAAGAAGATGGACAATCTTATTTTTATCTTTGATATCTCCTCTGCATATTTTATATTTGCACAAACCTAAGAAAAGAGAATGCTATGATAAAACTAAAAGATGGTTTTAACGGTGAAAGAGCAATAGTTCTTCCTCCCATGATTATCCATATAATGGAAAAAGACCCGTTAGGTTCTATGCTCCACATTACTGATATCGGATATTATCCGAAGGCCGAGCATCATTTCCGTGAACGGAAAGAGCCCATTAATCAGTATGTATTTATCTATTGCACAGATGGAGCCGGATGGTATCGCATAGACGGTCATGAATATCAGGTCTCCGCCAATCAATATTTCATTCTTCCGGCAGGCTCGCCTCACGCTTATGGTTCTGACAATGCAACTCCATGGACTATTTACTGGATACATTTCAAAGGAGTATTAGCACCCTATTATGCTTCGGAGACTCCTCATCCCATAGAAATCAGACCTGAAATACACTCACGTATCAGCCAGCGCATCAGCCTTTTCGAAGAGATTTTCAATACACTGAAAGCCGGTTACAACAATGAAAACCTTCGCTATGTATCTTCACTCTTTCATTATTATTTAGGTTCATTGCACTACCTTCAGCAATACCGCAATGCAAACAGTAGTTGCATTGACGATGGTAATGTGGTAGAAGTAGCTATACATTATATGAAAGAGAATATGGAGAAACATATAACTCTTCAGGATATCTCAGATCACATTGGATATTCTCCTTCGTATTTCTCTATGTTATTTAAGAATAAAACAGGACATGCTCCTTTGTCTTATTTTAATTTATT
>CAMTFK010000098.1 GCA_947071285.1 uncultured Bacteroides sp.
ACCACCTCCCCCTACGGGTACTCCTCCTCCCAGGAGGAGGAGAATGAAGATACTATTGTCAATCGTCTACCGCCCCTAAATTATCATTTAACTATATAATCATGAAAATCACATATTATAAAACGTTCCTTTATGAAGAACTTATTTTACCTCCTCCTCTGCCTCATCGCCGGAACATCTTGTTCCCAGCAGGCAGACCCGACAAAGCCTTGGAATAAAGGCGCTTTCGAAACACAGAAGTACCGGAACCTCTTCGCCGAGATGGGGTATAAACAAGCGGATATAGACGCCAAACTCAAGTCGGTCTTCGATGATGTATTCTATGGTCCCAACAAAGTTTACTTTGAAGTGGGCGACTCTATGGCTTACATCAGTGATATCAAAAACCACGATGTACGCACCGAAGGTATGTCCTACGGACTAATGATTGCCGTACAGTTCAATCGCCAGGACATCTTCGACCGCCTTTGGCGATGGGGCAAGAAGCACATGCAGCACCAGGAAGGCCCGCTGAAAGGCTACTTCGCCTGGAGTTGCCAGGTAGACGGAACCCGTAACTCCCAAGGTCCCGCCTCCGACGGGGAACTTTATTACGTCACCGCTCTCATCTTCGCCTCCAACCTCTGGGGAAACGACACCGGCATCGACTACCTTGCCGAAGCCCGGAACATACTGGACTGCTCCATGCAGAAAGACGGAACCGACCGCGTAATGCCCTTCATCAACCTGGAGCATAAGCTCATCACCTTCGTTCCCGACATACGCGGCGGGCTCTTCACCGACCCGTCCTATCACGTCCCCGCCTTCTACGAGGTATGGGCGCGCTGGGCCAATGACGGCAGAGCCGACCTCTGGCGGGAGTGTGCCGAACGCAGTCGCGAGTATCTGCACAAGAGCATCCATCCCATAACCGGATTAAACCCCGATTACAACAACTATGACGGCACCCTGCTGGGCAACAACCGTATCATTGGCGACGCCTTCCGCTTCGACTCCTGGCGCGTGCCTATGAACATGGCTTTAGATTACTCCTGGGCATGTGCTGATAAAGAATGGCAGCAGGAATACGGGAATAAGATTCAGGACTTCCTCTACAGTCAGGGCATCGACACTTTCGTAGACCAGTATAATGTAGACGGAACACAAGTGAAAGACACCCTCGGAGCCGGAGGATATAAGGCACTGAGACACTCATTAGGTCTGGTTGCCACTTCTGCCGCGGCATCGCTGATGTGCACGCACGAGAAGAGTCGGGAATTTGTAGATAAGCTATGGAATGCCAGACATGAGCCGTATGAAGATGGTTACTTCGATGCATACTATGACGGACTGCTCCGCCTTTTCGCCTTCATGCATCTGAGCGGGAATTACCGGATCATTTTCCCGGAAGAATAAATAAAGAAAAAGTCACTAAGTTAGGTTTATAGATTAGGTTTATAATTAGGTTTGAATGGAGAAGAGGCTGTATCAGGATGAGATGTGAATCTCTGTCCTGATACGCCTCTCTTTTATTTCAGTAGTGGCATCCCATCTTTCCAAACCACCTTTCGTTGTGACAGGAACCAGGTTCTGCCAAAGTCCTTATTACCCTGATAAAAGAGATAAGTCTGCCCATCTTTATCCTTGAAGATATGGGGATGGCCGGATTCACAATAATTCCACGTACCCGGATCTCCATTCGTCAGGAAAGGTTTGTTTGATGCTTTCTTCCAATGAATACCGTCTTTGCTGGTTGCCAGACCTACCTGCTGGGGACGGTTATTATAGGCCCCGGCATAAAACATATACAACGTACCATGCATTTCCACCACTGAAGGAGCCTCTATGCAAGTTTCCTCCCAAGGCCATTCGGGAACAAGGATAGCCCGGTCGCAAGCTTCCGTCCATGCCTCCCGGTTGAAGTTGGTACCGGCAGGAGCTGTAGCCACACCCACTATCTGCCTTTCATAGTCAGGAGTGCGGGTGGCATAATAAAGAAAATACTTCCCGTTGGCAAACACCACTTCCGCATCAATCGCCCGTCCGCAATTCCAGTCACCAGCCTGCGGTGCAAAGATAGGATTGGTGGCATTGCGCGTGAAATGAACTCCGTCCACCGACCACGCATGGCAGATGGCATCTTTCTTTCCATTGCCATACGTCTGATAGAACAGGTGAATCGTATCGTTGCGCAACAATGCACCGGGAGCACATAATCCTTTAGCCTCATAATCGGCAGCCGGAGACAATACAGCTATCGGTTTCCAGTGCTCAAGGTCGCGGCTTTCGGCTATGCCTATGCCCCAGCCCGAATCACCTTTAGGAGGCACCGAATAATACATCAGATACTTCCCGTGAAAGGGAACAACATGCGGGTCTTTTGAAAAAGGTATACCTGTGCGAGTGCTATCCGCAAACAGCATGGCAGGATTCTCGCCTTCAGGCGGTACACCGGGATTTATCGCCCAACAGAGGGGCGCAGATATCAATAGGGCTAAAGCAATAATACTCTTTCTCATATAATTTATAGTTTTAAAATCATCTCTTACGAGAGGAAGAGCTACGGGAAACTCTTCCTATAATAAGACGGTTTTACTTCGCAAAGGTTACTACCGTCCCCGAAGGTTTATTCAGGCGAGTCGAAGTAGGAAGCGGAGTTCCGAAGTCGGGATAGTCATTTTCAAGCCACACGAATCTCTGCGCACGAGGTGAACGGGTATCTCCGGCACCTTCGGGGTCTACCTGCGTATCGCGTGCATGGTAAAGGATATAAGACTCCGTACCATCGGGAGAGGGGAAGAAACTATTATGCCCTGTACCGTACACTCCGTTTTCGGGTGATTGATGGAATACCGGTTGTGGTGACTTGGACCATGAACTCGGATCAAGTAAATCGCTGTCGGTGCTTGCAGTCAGCAGGCCCAGTGCATAGTACGGAGTCCATACACCGCTTGCCGAGTAAGCCAGATGGATATACTTTCCTTTAGGGCTCTTCAAAGGTTGGGGACCTTCGTTCACATAGATGGTGTAGCTGGGATTCCAGCCGTTTTCATTCTTGTTATGTCTTTCCCATTCCAATTCCGGTTTGGAGATAAGCACTCTTTCGGAACCAAGCGTCCAGGGGTTCTCCATGCGGGCGATGTAGATACATTGGGTTTCGGTATCCACGCGGCGGGTTTGCCAGCCGGACCATACCATATACAGTTCACCCTTATTCTGGAATACGGAGCCGTCGATGGCCCAGTTGTTGTCCTTATCTGTGCTGATGCGGCCTTTCATCACGAACTCGCCGTCGAAGGGGTCTTTATTCACATTCTCCAGTACATACATCTGATGGTTGTCCGTATTGCCATCGTCGGCAGCATAGTAGATGTACCATTTTCCGTCGATGTTATGTATCTCCGGTGCCCATAGATCGTATTTGTTGGAAGGGTCGGTAGGAAGCCAAACGGTTTTCCGGGGAGCGTTCTGTACGTCGGTAATGTCGGTTGTCTTCCAAAGCACCAGACTATCTTGCAGGGTATGCATATAGTAGTAAGTACCTTCGTGGAACAAAGCCCAGGGATCGGGTCCCTTCGCGAACAGAGGATTAACATACGTAGTTGCAAGTGAATCGGCCTCTGCCGACGCGTCTTTTTTTACTTTGGTGTTTCCGCAGGAAGTTGCGGAGAGTAATGCTGCGACTCCCAGCATCACTACGAAGCAATTCTTAATTTTCATCTTCAATTATGATATTAGAGTTATATTATTTCTACCAGGCCCTGTATTTAGCCATCGGATTGGTTACATTCCAACGGAAATATTCGTAGGCAGTATGAACGGATGCACGCTGGAAGGCAGGCATCTTGTAGAGGAAACGTCCACCCTCGCCCACCAGTTCCACACCGACCTCTGCCGAACGGTCTATCGCTTTCAGCACTTCGGGGAAGACGAAGGTACGCGTATCACGTTCTTCTATCGACTTTCCTCCGTCTACCATATCAGCATATTCCACTTCTAAAGGAAGTTCAATCGTCTCGTCGTCAAGAATGAAGCGGATGAGGTTCATCTTAAAAGGCTTGCCGGCAGGATACTTATAGCTCACCTTAAAGGCGGACTGGATATTGTTCTCCTTGGATTCCTGGTTGTAGAAAGCAAGCATCACAGATGCGCCGTCCGCTTCATAATTGTAAGGCCCATACCATATTTTATGGGACACTCCCGGATAGAAAGTCTCAACCGTAGGGAAATGAAACAAAGAGTAGAACTCCACTTTACCGGGCAATACTCTCACTGCATAGTCAGGATCAGAATATATTGTAGCCTCTCCCTGCATATAATCAGCCTGTTTGAAATGTTTCAGCAGATTCTGGTGTATATTCTGTTTCACTCCGTCCTGATTATCATAGTATAAAGTAATTCCATATACTACACTATCACAAAACTGATAGGAAACTCCGGAAAACATACTTTGGCTATAGAACGAACGAACAGTGCTCTCAGCCTTGTTACCCTCCCGGCTGGTAAGTTCCAACTCAGAAGCCCCGTTCAGTCTGAACCCGAAAGGGATGACTTCGCGCGTTCCATAATCTCCCAAGTCCGGCAAATTCAGCATCAGACTTTTGTCTCCTTTATAAAGGGTAGACAACAGACAATACTCCTTTTCCAACGGTTTACCGACTTCAACAGGTTGCCCGGTTGCTGCCAGATATTCGTCCACTTGTTTCAAACGGGGTTGCTGTGCAAAGGCCTGTACGGCTCCAACCCATAATAGCATGGTTACGATATAGTATCTCATAGTGCGTTCTTTTTTTATTCTTTTTCCAAACCTTGTGTACGCGCATAGCGTTCTATCATCTCTTGCCGCTTCTCCATCGGCCACTGTTCTATGACATCGATATCCCATTCACCGAATGCGTCCATGAAGCGGTGCATAGGTTCGAGGATGGAAGCCTGATTCCAGGGAAGCTGCTGGCGCACGCTATGTCCACGATTGGATTGCGGGTTGAAGCATTCCGTCAGCAAACCTCTGTAACGGTAGCGCATGTCACCATCCAGGTCCATGATGGAGAGGGTGTTGTTCTGGATTATCTTTGCCATTTCAAGGAAATGGGTATCTCTTGTCATAAGGTATAGGCGGTAGTATTGGAAGGAGGAGAAAGCCAGTCCGTTATCTATGGCTGAATGCCCGGTAGCGATAAGGGTTTGCCCTACAATGCTCACATCTTTAGGAAAATCGGTCAGTGTATCATTAAGAGCCATCGGTACATGGTAGGCAAACATAAAGGTTTCCGTATAGCGGGCAGCCTGTATGGCAGCCTCTTTCCACTTGGCATCACCAGTGGCATCATAAAGTGCCAGGAAGGCGTAAATGGCCATTTGACCGGATTCACGGTCCTTTACGTTGGGGTTATCAATCACTCCGCCTACATAAAGGTAGTCGTGGTGGATAAAGTCATAACTGAATTCACCTGCTTTCAGGGCAGCGTCCAGATATTGTTTATCCTGTGTAGCGGAATAAAGTTCTATGAGGAAGCGGATAATATTGGTTGTGGTATATTTGCTGTCATGGGTGGGCTTTCCGGTTCTCCAGTCATAGCGGAGATAGAAACTGCCGTCCTTTTCCTGAATCCGTATCAGCCAGCCGGCAAAGTTCTTGCAGTAGGCGAGCCACTCAGGTTTATCAATGCCATGTTTCCGCATGGTGTTCCATGCACCCATCATGCCTTCCATGCCTCCACCAGTGACACGCATGTAGGCTTCATAATCGCGCCAAGTTGCTTTCCGGTCTACGTAGGCATCTGCCCAGGGACGCACGATGCCACTTTCGAGCTGGGAGTTATTCACCCAAAAGTCAACGACTTCCGAGGCTTTGCGAACATACTCTTTATTATCTGTTTCCAGCCCTTTCCGTAACAGGAAGTAAGCATTGGATATCTGGAAGCCGATGAAGCCCATCTGATAGTTATAGGCACGGGCTATGCCGTTGGGCAAGTAGACGGAGAAAGGCCAGCCCGGTGCACCGTTCAGGTTTAGCAGGTAGGCATCCAGCACTTCGATACTGGCTTCGTAGGCATCTTTTACGTCTACTTTATGTACAGCAGGGGTATACTTATTCCAAGCTTGCTTCCATACGGTTTCCACCAGGTCGGGGAAGTTCTTGGTCCGGTTGAAGCCAAAAGTCAGGCTATAGACATGTTTTATCCCGGCTTTCACAGGATGGCTGCGATAGGCGAAGCCTTTTCTTTTCTGTTCGGGAAGGCGGCCTACATAAGTGGTTTCTCCCTCAATTCCGGGGAAGACAAAGAGAACAGAGTGCGAGTCTGTCTCCGTGAAACCCAGGCTACCGAATTGCATACGTTCATCCACAATTCTATTTACTCCGTTTTCGCCATAGAAAGTTTCAGGATTAGCATTGAGGTGTATCATATCAATAGCTAATCCGGAAGCCTTCTCACGGGCAGATACCAATGGCAAGGGCAAACGGTCTTCGCGGAAATAGAAGTAATTATCGGTATAGTCGCTGGCAAGTGAGCCGCGTCTGAGGCTTTCGTTGTTCCTGTACCAGATACCCGGAACAAAGAATTCGAAATCGTTTATCTGTGTTTTGCGTTGCAAGGTCAGTCCAAAATAAGAGTTGAAGTAATCGTCTCCTTTTCCGGTTTTGCCAATCGTCACCTCCCTGTCCATGCGGAAATGATTTTCCGTGTCGGGGGTAAACACATCTTTTACATGAAATACGGTTCCATGAGTTGACTTTAACTTTGCGACACAGACCAGTGATCCTTTTTCTTCCTTCACAGAAGAATAGTAACCATTCAGCGTTTCCGCATTCACTTCCAATGTAACCACATAAGGAGCGTTTAGACTCAAATAATGGGTGTCACCAGTTTGCAAACTCAGGCGTTTTCCGTCTTTGGCTATGGACAGACCGGCATCGCCACTCTGCAATGCATATTCTTTTTCAGCAGCGAGGGAAAGCTGGACGGATGAGAGAAAACAGATTAGTATAAATAGATATTTCATGCTTTAGATATTATCAAAGGATACAATAAATAGTTGAGTTGAAAAGACTCTGCCGATACAAACCGGCAGAGTCTTCATATCAAAATATAGAGTTTACTCTACCGGCAGGTTTTCTATCTTCTGTATTGTTGAGAAGAGGAAGTACTGGTTCATTCCCTCCAGTTCGATAGCTACGCGATAGAAAGCATAAGTACGGTAGTTATCTACGAAGTTCACCTTCTTGCGATATTCTGCCAGCGGGATATATACCTGCAAGGTTGTATCGTCAATATACTCTACATCACTACTGCGTGTACACTTGATGCCACTGTTCACCAAAGAACTTGTGCTCAGCCAAATACGGGTCTTTACAATCTTCGGAGCTGCCTTCACCGTATTGGTCATCTTTTCGATGTTGAAAGTAGCAACGATGTTGCCGTTCTTCAGTTCAGCCTTCAGGTTCTTCAATTTATAGTATGGACGCACTTCAAAGTCTTTCGTAACATTTGAATTAAAGTTATAGGTAATAGAGTCATAGCCTTTACCTGCACCCCTTGATTCAAAATCAGGGAGTTCAAAAGGTAATGTTTCATTTACCAATGTCATTTTATACTCTGCATCGAAGAAGAGTTGTTGGTAGTGTCCCTGATCGTCGATACGTATACCCACGCCACCGCCGTCCACTTTACCATAACCTCTCTGGAAGACTCTTAATAACCCTTTATTTGAATCGAAAGGGAAGTTCTCACCGTCACATTTCAACTGACCGCTGAAAGCATAAGACGGGGCATCGTAATTGTCATATTCGCAGGATGTCATAGCAAAACCTAATACGACAAATGCTGCTGCAATTATAGATTTTAGTTTCATTGTTTTTAAGCTTTAGTTGATAAATTAATGGTTAGGATTCTTCTCAATATTCGGATTACCTTCATTCATCGGATATGCATTGTAGTACATCTTGTTGTCGAAGTACAAGATAGCATTATTGGCTCTGTTCTGAGCTTTCATCTTCCGATAAATCCACTTACCATCTTCGGGAGTGCCCGGAGCATAAATCTTGTACGGCCACAACACGTAGATAGTAGCAGTTTTATTAGCCTGGTCGTTGTACCACACCTCATCAGCAACTCTCCAACGCTTCAAGTCTTCATAACGATGATCTTCGAATGCCAACTCTACACGTCTTTCATTTACAATACGATTGAATGTCAGTTCGTTCTCAGTCAATTTGAACACATCACCACCTGCACGCTGACGTACACGGTTGATATAATCCAATGCCAGAGTCTTAGTAGGACGGCCATTGTAGCTCGCTACTCCCAGTTCATTCAGATAGAAGGCAGCCTCAGCAGCATTCAGCAAAGCTTCGCCAAAACGGAATACGATATAAGGAACAGAACTGTTACCGTTCATTTCACTTCCGGTGGCAGTATCAACAAACTTCCTCAATAAGAAACCGGAATGGGAAATATACCAGTTACTACTACCATCGTCTCCACGGAGCGGTCCGTCTTCTCCGGTCACTACCTGTCCCATATATCTAAGAGTGTCAACCTGTCCGATGGAACGTGCAGTCTCAAACCTATAACCATCGGCAGTAGGAATAGCCAAACCTGCCCGAAGGTCGACAGGAACCCCTCTGAATGAGCTTCCCGGATACAGAACCGTACCAGCCAGACGAGGATCACGTCCTGCAAAAATATCTTCCGGTTTATCGTACAAGTTATATTGATAAGTAGACGTATACACATTCATATCTTCTATTACTTCATCACCCACATAGGCATCCATCTCTTTCGCCTCGTGTGTGTTAAGCATCTCATAATCATTTACCAGATTCAATACCGGATTAACTTCACATCCTGCTTTATTATTCGAAATACGTATCAACTTACGTGTAAGGGCGCGGGTAGTAAAGAAATTCATCACATTCACACCATCATAAGCCTTACAGAGAATCAGTTCCGGATTTTCAGCATGTTTAGAGATAAATGCTTCCGCATAGTTGGTTGCTAAATCCGCCTGTTTCTGATAAAGTTGATAACCCATAGCTTCCAGGTCGGCACAAGCATCCAGACAAGCTTTCAGATAACCTTCTGCTTTACTTTTCTCAATACCCGTAGCACCACTCGACAAGTTCAACGTTTTGGTAGCACTTTTATCATAATTGTATGCCAAAGTTCCAGCATATAGAGCTGCACGACATTTCAAGGCCATGGCAGCACCTTTCGTAGCACGGGTTTTAACCTGTGCAGTTCCAAAATCCTCTTTTACGGCATCCATCTCACTGATGATGAAATCGTAAATTTCCGATTCCTTATTTCTGGATACAGCCAATGGCGTCGGATCGTCCATATATTCTGTTACCTCAGTAACCAAAGGCACACCACCGTACTGGATGACCATCTTAAAATAAGTATAAGCTCTCAGATAACGGGCTTCCGCCTGGAAATACTTCAACTTATCAGCAGCAATCGAACCGACAGACACCGTATTCAGATTGCGAATATGGAGATTCAACTCACGGATAAAACCATAATCATAATAGTTTCTGTAATCAGTTCCCACATTTCCCGCAAATGCCCAATACTGACTGTTATTAGATGCTTCATCCCAACGGGTAAGATCATAAGTATCGCCATCAGTACCAAAATCCTGCCAGTATTTCATGCGGCTATACAGATTGGAAACAATACTTGTAATGCCAACCTCCGAAGTATAGGCCTGTGTTTCTGTGAAAGACATCTTGTTCTCCTGTTCCAGCCAACTGTCGCAAGAGGAGAAAAGCAATAAGCCTGATAATAATGCTATTGATAATCTATTTTTTTTCATGTTACGTTCAATTAAAAGGTTACGTTTACTCCAACTGTATACACTTTGTGCTGCGGATAGTCGAATCCGGTAACAGAAGAGATTTCAGGGTCGAAACCAAAGTCATTCAAGCTATCCCAGCAAAGCAGGTTAGAACCTTCAAAGTAAACTCTGAGCTTCTGTATCAAAGCCTTCTTTGTCCACTTAACAGGCAATGTATAGCCTACCACTAAGTTGCGTAGACGCAAATAGTTGATTTCCTTTGCATAAAAGTCGTTCCAGTCTCTGATAGAAGGATTATTGCTGCGAACAGCGGGGAACTTACCGGGTTTCCAAGCAGACTTCGTATCGAAAATGTCTTCGTGCTGCCAGGAATCTACCACGTTATATACATATCCCATCTGGTCAGTGCCAATACCATACTTCACATGCCAGTCACCGATAAATGTATTCATGAAACCACCGGCAAAGTCGGCTGCAAAGTCGATACCTTTATATTCGAAACCTAAGTTGATACCCATTGAAAGCAAAGGATTCTTGTTGGCATTGCCGTTATCCCAATCATAGTCGGTTGCTGCATAACCTAAAGGACGCTTATCGTAGTCATCAATCAAACCGTCGCCATTGACATCCCTGAAAATCAAGTCACCCGGACGCAGGTTCACGTTGTTGGCACCATCAATGTTCACCGGATAGTTATCAATCTCTTCCTGAGTCTGGAACACACCGATAGTTTCCCACATCCATACAGCACCATTCTTCACGTTAGACCAGCGGTTAGCTTGTCCCCAACGGTATTGATCCCATGCATTCAGGAACATTTCACCGTAGTTATTTATCGTCTTCTGGCGAGCCAAAGTCAGATTTACACCTACAAAGTAGTTGAAATCGTTAACGCGGTCGTTCCATCTCACCATGCCATCAATACCACTTACCTGATCGGAGTTCAGATTCCGTTTCTGTGCACCATAACCGGCTTCATACGGATAGATCACATCAATCGGTTCAGCAGGAATACCACTTCTTTTTCTCTTAAAGAAGTCCACTTCCAGTTTCAGGCGGTCGTTCAGGAAGCCCATATCGAAACCGACATTCATCATGGAAATCTTCATCCAGGAAAGTCCGGTCTGAGGGATTCCATTAGAGGTGGTACCTGTACTATACGCATCTGGACCATTGCCCAAAGGATTACTACTTATGATAGATCCTGATTTTCCAAATGTATAACCGGGCAAATAAGCAAAGTCTACATAACTACTATTAAAGTTTTTAGCCATATCATCGCCCATTTCACCATAAGAAGCTCTCAGCTTGATACTGGATATCCAATCAGCCACCTTAGAATCTTTGTAGAATTCTTCTTCAGACAGACGCCATGCACCTGAAACTGAGGGGAAGAAACCCCATTGATTGCCCGGCAAGAAACGCCAGGAGGCGTCATAACGACCGGCAAAGTCAACGATGTATTTTTCTTTATAAGAATAGCCTGCACGGAAAATGAAACTGGCCGTAGTAATGGTACGCAGATATTCTTTCACATCATTATTGGCATTCTTCGTAATAACACCCACAAATGGATTCTCCACCGGACTCTGATACACATTTAAATTTTTGATATCTTCTTTGAAGAACTCGAAACCGGCAACAGCCGTCACATGATGATCCTTAGCAAATATGTGGTCGTAGTTCAAAGTGAACTGCCCCATCATTTCAACTTTCTGATTCGTCACCTTTCCACGATAAGTATCTGTTTTTGTAGAGGCTACTTTGTACTCCTGCGTTGCAGCATCATATCTATATTCATTCCAGCTTTTCTCATTATCTTCCTGACGCATGTTTTCATAATAGTAGGACAACAAACCTTTAGCAGTCAGTCCTGGAAGCGGTGTCTTATATTCCAAATTTGCACTAAGCTGAATAGTACGGAAGTCTTTCTGATGCTTACCTGCATTATCAATTGTATAAGCAGCCATATTGCGGGCACCATCATGGGTCGGAGTGATGTAATTCAGATAATCCGGATTATCATTAGCATAAGGACGCATAGTCGGAATCAAGTTGAATATAGAGTTACGCATCTGGAAGTAGTCGTCACCGCCCGGAAGTGCCGGATTGACATTCTGTTCTATCTTACCCAAAGTCTGAAAACCAACCTTTAACTTATCAGTCAATTGCATATTGAAGTTGGCCTGCAAGTTCGTACGGTTATAGTTATATTCCTTGAATACGGCATCCTGATCGATATGTCCTACTGAAATATAGTAATCAGTCTTCTCTGTACCACCGCTGATGTTAGCATTTACATAATACTGAGGAGCAGAATTGCTCACAAAGTTATCTTTCCAATCGTAGCCGCGATAATCTTCACCTGTAGCCGGATTATAATATCCAGTTCTCCATTTCTCCAAATCAGCTTTAGCATTGGCAATGTTATCAGCTCCAGTCAGGTTGCCATCATTGGCCTGCTTCATGTAGTTACCCCATTTCCACTGGTAAGCATTCAACAAATCAGGATATTTAGTCCATCCTTGCCAGCCCATGTGCGCATTCAGGTTTATCTGAGGTTTCTGTCCTTTCTTACCGGTTTTTGTAGTAATCAAAACCACACCATTAGCAGCTTTTACACCATAGATAGCAGCCGCACCATCCTTCAGGATAGATACATTCTCAATATCGTGAATATCCAGAGCGTTGAATGCTGTCTCGTCTTTCATGATACCGTCGATAACATAAAGAGGCGTACCCATGTTACGAATCTCAAGGTTAGTAGAAGTTCCCGGTTGACCGGACTTCTGACGTGCCGTGATACCGGAAACCTTACCGACCAAAGCATTGGCAGCCGAAGTAGATGTAGAGCGGGATAAATCTTTATTATTCACCGAACTTACTGCCGCAGCCACTGTAGCCTTTTTCTGTGTAGCATATCCCACTACCACAACTTCGTCAAGCAGTTCCGTATCTTCCTTCAGTGTAATGTCGAAGTTTCGTTTTCCTTTTACGCTGATCTCCTGTGATGCATAGCCCACAAAAGAGATCGTCAAAACAGGATTGGTTCCTTTGAGAGAAAGTGTAAACTTACCATCAAGATCGGTAATCGTTCCATTGGTAGTTCCTTTCTCCATAATGTTTACTCCAGGCAAAGATTCGCCTGTAACATCTTTCACTATACCCGACACACTGGTATTTTGTGCCTGAAGCATTGCGGAAGACACTAAAGCAACTAATAATAAGAAGAAATTCTTCCTTCTATTACCAGCCGAGATTAACTCATTTAAAAAGTGCTTCATAAGTTATTATTTAAAATTAAACATAAATTGGTTATCTATCTGTGTAATATTGAAAACTGAAAAATGAGAACTTATCTGAAAACTTATTATCTTACCCTAATATGATTATCCTATTATCACGTTTGTCTCAATTGTCACGCAACTCCCTCCTTTCCTGATCCTAAAAAAGTAAATATTCATTTCTTCTTATAAACTTTAAATGCCTTTTGTACTCCCGAGGCCAGACGTACATCCAAAATATAGAACCCGGAGAACGTTCCATACACCGGAAATGTGTATTGCTCATTCGCCACCTCTATATCTTCAGTCCACAACCGTCTGCCTGCCAAGTCTGTCAATTCTACCTTTGATATCTCTTCCTTACCTTTGTTTATCAGAAAAAGCTGATCGCCTGAAATATACGCTGAAAAGGAGTTCCCGTCCGTCGTTCCGATTCCGGTCTCCGGGTCCTGTCCGTAATCGGAAGACTGATACAGTGAGTATCTATTGTTCAACTCCTGCACTTTCGATTTAGGCATTGCTTCCACCTCTTCCAAGTCATAGGTGCCAAAAGCATCCTTAAAGCGAATCATAGGATCTAAATGAGCAGCAAAGTTCCAGGTCAATGCTTCCATGATGGAATTCATTCTTCGCCCTGCACCACTGGTTACCCTTACCTGGAAAGCTTCTTGTTGCAAACCTTCAGGTTGTCCGGGATAAAGTTCCTGTCCCAAGTTCATGGATTGCTTGGTGTTGTGGGCGCTGATACGTGCAACGTGCAGATAGTGTTCCTTACCCGTCAACAAGTACAGACGGTAGTACACGAATGAAGACCAGGCAAAACCTAAATCAGTAGCCGAATGACCGATGGCAATAATATGCTGTCCGACGATGCTTCTGTCTTTGGGCCAATCGGTTTTTGCAGTCTGATCGTTTTCTACGGGTACCTCGAACATATAGCTCCAGCTTTCGGTATAGGTAGCCGCTTGTTCTGCAGCAGCCAGCCATTTGGGGTCCTTTGTAAGGTCGTAGATAGCAAGGAAACCATTGATGGCTTGTTGGCCGGATTCACTATCGATAGTCTGCGGATTGTCTACTACACAAGCCACATACAGATACCTTTCATGGATGTTGGTATAAGAGAACTCGGCAGCTTTCACGGCAGCAGTTTTGTAGCGTTCGTCGTTGGTAGCGATGTACAGCTCCACCAGGTAACGGACAGCACAAATAGTGAGGAACTTATTCTGATTGCCTGCCGGATGCTTACCGTTCACGACTTTGAAAGGATTGTATTCCAGATAATAGCTGCCATCAGCATTCTGATTGGTTACCAAGAAGTCACCGAACTTCTTGCTGGCAGCCAACCATGAAGGAATATCTATTCCGTTACGTTTGGCATAACACCATGCATTCAGCAATCCCACCATTCCGTTGCAAGCTTGGCGCATGGAGGTCAGCGCCCAATCATCCCATGTACCCCACAAAGCCGCATAACGTGTCTTGGGAAGTCCTAATTCTGATAAACCTTGGGAGGCCCACAGATTCAGCACATTGGTTCCTCTTACCTTATATTCTTCGTTACCAGTCTCCACACCTGCACGAAACAGTGCATAACCGGCCACTGGCTGCGAACCTACAAAACCTATCTCATAGGTGTCTTTATTTAATGAGAAGTCAGTCAGCTTTACACTCCATGGGAATCCGGGACCTTTTACAGCCTTATCAACTGAAGAGTCCAGATAGTAATGGTTGACGGTTTCTATTAATCCCTGATAAGCAGAAGTCAGGTTGACATCGTAAATCTTCGGATTATACAGATTGAAAGCCAGTTCCCATGCCTCATTGACGGCAGTGGCATAATCGGAAGTCTTATCTATCTTGAAATATACATTATAAGCATGTTTATCAAACCCCTTCGTTATGGGGTGCATGCGTCTACCCATCCCACCGGTGCGCAAGTCGGAACCCGGATAAGTGACTACGGCAGCAAAAGTGTCGGACTTCTTCCAGTTGACGACCCCTACGCCGCCAAACTGATAGCCTGCATCAGTCGCTACACCACGTGAGTCGTTCATCACAGTTTCACATTTAGAGTCTTTATGTACTAAGGTGAAAGTCAGTCCGCTTGCTTTTTCGCGCATCATCACTACCGGGAGAGGAATACGGTCTTCTCTATAGAGGAAGTTCAAATCGGTAGCTACCGGAATACCGGAAGGGATATTTCCTTCTTTCTCGAAGTTGCCCTTGTACCAAACGGCGGGAATGAAGTATTCACTGTTTGCCAGTACATCTTCCGGAGCAAACTGCAAGCCAAAGGATGAAGAGAAACCCTCATCATAAGAATTAGCTCCCAATTCAACGACTTTCACATTCCGTTTCAGTTCAAATTCTCCGTTTCCGTTTGCGATATATACATCATTTATTTCAAAAACAGTAGTTCGGGGAGTGGCAAGCAGGGTTGCTGTTAACTCTACTTTGCCGTCTGACTTTGTATAAGAGGTATAAGTGGGATAAAAAGTATTCATCTTGACGTCAATCATCAAGGCAGGATTCATATCGGTGCCTGCGTTGAATTCTTTGCCGTATGCGGAAAAGGTAACATTATAGGTGTTATCTTTCTGCCGGATAACATTCAGTGTAACGTCACCGGATGCCAGGGATGCTTCTTGTGGGAAAGCAAAAGAGCTGTAAAGTAAGCCACTTAACAAGAAAAAAAGATTCAGCGTTTTCATAATAGTATTTCGATTACGATGTAACATTCGTTTTTGATGATGCAAATCTAACGTGAAATAAGATAGGCGACCGTCCCTACCGTTCCAAAAAATTGCTCTAATTTGTCTATTTGCAAAACAGGCCAGAAACAGCCTCCAGAAGGGGATAAAACACAATGTGCTCTATTCTTCCAAAAAAATGCTGTTTCTATCCAAACAGGAAAATCAGGAGATTATATTGGTTTATTTCTGTAGCGGATTTGAATGAAATGATGATTTACTGAGTATCTCAATTAATTA
>CAMTFK010000099.1 GCA_947071285.1 uncultured Bacteroides sp.
AAGAGTTACAACACTATCTCCACTTATATTCGTGCGTTGCGTGCGGTCTACAACCGGGCGGTGGATCGCGGATTGGTGAAAGGTGAATTTCGTTTGTTTGCTAACTTGAAAACGGGAGTAGTTTCAGAAAAGAAACTGGCAGTCACGGCTTCACAGATGCAAAAGCTTGTGCATACATCTCCGAAACGGCAACTTCCGCCGAAGGCACGTCAGGCGCAAGATATCCTCTCGTTGATGGTGCTTTTGCAGGGGATGCCCTATACTGACCTGGCACATTTACATAAAGGCGATCTGAATGGTGATTTACTGACTTGTCATCGTCAGAAGACGGGAACGGAACTTTGTGTGAAGGTGGTTCCCGAAGCGATGGAGCTGATTGAACGCTACCGCAATCGTGAAGCATGTTCTCCTTATCTTCTTAATATTCTTAGTGGCGTTAACTCAGAAAAGGAAGCTTTTGAAGAATATCAGAGAAAACTTCGTGAGTTGAACTTACAGCTATCCAAGCTTCCCTCATTGTGTGGGGTAGAAGGTGTAAAAGTCAGTTCATATACCGCCCGGCATACGTGGGCTACGCTTGCCAAGTACTGTCAGGTACCGGAGGAAGTCATTTCCGAGGGATTGGGACATTCTTCATTGGAAGTCACCCGCACATATCTGAAAAGTTTTGGAGGAGATGAACTTGAAAAAGCAAACCGGATAATAATTGATTACATATATGCCGGGCGTAAAAATGTGTGGAGTAGAGCTTGAATTTGCTTTTACTTCGTAAGTAACGGATATGTAATCTTGCTGCAAAGATACAAAAAAAATGATAAAAACAAATTATAAAAAATAATTTTGGAGAATATTTAACTGAAAACACGACCTCAATAACCAAGACAAACAATAAATCGACATATAACTGCCTTTCCGGCTATGAGAACACACAGTATTCTCCCTATCCACGTTTTACCTTCTACATGGACCTGTGATATTCTACGCTCTATTCTCACGTGATTTCAACTCAAGATGCCCGCCGTGTTTCTATAACGCCTTATATTTTCCGTATTTGCGTGCTTCCGTTACTTACGAAGTAACGGTTAATAAAGAACAATTATGCTCACACAACTGACACAAACAGCTATTGCCGTATTATACGACATTTATGCCGGTGGCAAGCCTTATCGTACAGCACAACTAATTATTGCGCCGCAGGAGTTAATTGACATCCTTACTAAGTTGGAGTTGGGTGGTTTAATCCGACGTAAAGAACTCCCGACGTCTGAACTTCTTTCTTCATATGAGCTAACCCGTTCTTATATGGATATATCCCTACTCGATATACTGGAAGCCCTCGATGAACATCTGAATTGCAATCACCCTACCAAAGAGAAGATGTATCAGCAATACCGTGCTGCTGCTCATCGTTTGGGAGTCATCAATCAGATGACTCGCCTCTATTTATCTGATATAAAGCTGATTGAACTATGATGAACAGAAAAGTGCAATATATATATAGCGTCGGATTGCTCTTGTTTTTGCTGGTTAGCTCTTGTTCCAAGCGCGACACGCCTCCTGATCCTGTGGCTATCCGTCTTTATACAGGTATCCGTACCCGTTCTGCAGTGGATGTTTTCAATGCTACCCCTGTGTGTATAGCCTGCGGCAGCTCTTCCGGGGCATATACCCAAACTTGGGATGGCATCGCTACAGCCAGTGAAATCACCCTTACTCCTGTGCGCTATTATCCCGAAGACGGCAGTGCAGTCTACCTGCGTGGTTATTATCCGCCTACCCCTATGGCTGCTGACGGTACCCTGTCCTATACCCTTACCGGAAGTGAAGACCTTCTGTTGAGTGACGAGCAGAACGGTTCCCTTTCTTCTCCTTTCACAACAGTCAGCAATAAGCAACTGACTTACGGACATCTGCTTACGAAATTGAACTTCACCATCCACCTTAAAGGTGACGACATTCCTTCCCTGCGTGTCCGTTCCTTGCAACTCAACGGGCTTGCCGGGCTGGTCACGCTGCGGCTGACCACTGGCTCCCTGTCTTATGGGGAGTCCACCGTCCCTGTCAACATCCATTCCACTCCGGACGACTCCGAGGGCATCCCATTTGTGGATGGCGTCCTTCAACTGCCCGGCTATGTGCTTGTACAGCCCCAAGCTGAATTTACGCTCGATATGGTACTTTCCATCGACGACGACCGTTCCCACGACCTTACCTACCACGATTTGGCTGTCAGCTTCGAAGGCGGTGGTGGCGAAGGTGGCGCAGCCTATACGGTGAAGGTGGAACTTCCCTCACCGACGCTGGGCGAGCCCTTGCCCGTGAAGGTTACCACCACCGTTGTCTCCTGGCAGGCGGGCGATTCGGGCAGTGGTCATATTCCGGGATGGGATACTTCCGGTGATGCAAAATGAACAGTAACAACGATATATAGAAAGAATAAATAAATTATTAATCATTTAATTAAGATTTGAATATGAAAACAAAAATGAGCGTGGCATTACTGACCTTATTGATTTCGGCGGGATGCACTGAAAATGAACAGATCACTCTCCCTGACACTCCTGTGAATGCGGTTGCCATCAACTTGGGCCAGCAAGTGAACGCCGTTACGCGTGCGGTAGCCTCTGACGGGGTGAACGTGAGCGCCACTTTGCTAATGTGCGATGACGCTGATTGGAGCAAATTCTCCAAGGTGGACAAGAATGTAATTGAAGAGGGCCAATTGACAAGCCGTGCCAGCATCTCTTCCGCTTCCTTTACGGTGGCTGCCACTCCTGCCAATGATATTTCCCTGAACCAGTTACTTTATTATTCATTAGATGAGGATGTCAATTCTTTCATCGCCGGCGTATCCCCTGCGGGTAAGGTTTCTGATGCCAGTGCTTCTGTCACTTTTGCCCAGGTAGACGGTACCCAGGATGTGATGTGGGCCGGAACGGTGGCTGTCGGTAATGCAAAAGATGCCGGTAATGCTGCCGGAACTTCCAAATACAATCTGGAGTTCGTGCATAAAACTACCCAACTCAACTTTTCCATCAGTTTGAAACGTACTGCCGGCGGTGGCGAATGGCAAAGCAAGAAAGTAGCATTGAAGAGCATTGCTGTGCAGCAGGCTTCTGTTCCCCAATCCGTCAATGTAGCTAATGGCGAGGTAACCTGGAGCGCTCCTGTGACCCTTAAAGTGCCCGGCATTTCCGAAGTTGCCATTGCAGAAACAGCCACGGGTGTGGGCGAGTCGTTTATGATTAATCCCTATAACGAAGTAATATTGGATGTAGTGATTACTGTGGACGGTGCCGAGAAGATTTTCAATAACGTTCGTGTCACTGCTGACGGTGGCTCTGACCTTACCCGTGAAGTAGGCAAATCACACCTGATTACACTTACCATCCAGGAGCCTGCCAACGCCGAGGGTGCTGTTACGATCAAAACCACCGCTACTGTGAAACCTTGGGAACAGGGAACTTCGGGCAGTGCTGAATTATAAAAACATATAACTAATAACCGATGAGACGCATTTACCATTTGTTTCGTTTCGCATTTTCAGCCTTTCCGGCTTTTCTCGCCGCCTGTTCCTCCGATGTTTCCCTTCCTGTGGAAACTACGGTTCCTTTGGAATTTAGTGCGGGAGGCTCTGCCTTGTTGCATACTTCCGTTACCCGTGCAGACCACAATCTGCCGGAGTCGGCTTTTGATGCCACGGTGGTGCTTTCCATGAAGCAGGGGGATTATTCAGGGATTTCTGCCCCGTATGAAGGTAGCCATGAGGTGAATGTGGGTATGGATGGCAGCGTCTCTTGGCAACTTCAACCGGACGACGTACAGCCTGTTTATCCCGAAACGGGTAGCTGGCTGTATGCTGTTTCAGTCTCTCCGGCGGCGGTTCCCGATGATAGCGGCAACGTTTCATATACGCTTACTGGCAAGGAGGACTTGCTATATGCCCCGGAAATCCGCGGCAACAAGTGGGAGGGAGACCGTTTTTCGGGTAACGAGAATTCCGGGCGCGACAAGCCATTGGAGTTTGCACATCTGCTGACACGCTTGCAGTTCAAGGCGCGCAAGCGTCAGGCGGATGGTGTGTCGGTAAAAATTATGGCTGTAAAGGTGAATGAAGCGTTGCCGGAAGTCACTGTGCCCTTGTCTACAGGTGAACCGTCTTTCAGTGGTACGGCAGGGCTTACCCTGCATCCGGGAGATGGCGGTGTCGGTAAAGACGTGCCTGTCGGTGGGACTACCGTAACACTGGGCGATTTACTATTACCGCCTCTATCATCGGAGCATAACTATACATTGAATGTTGAAACGTCAATCGGTACTTTCGACAATATCCCGATTGTGTTCTCTAATAATGCCGCTTCCGGTGGGAAACTGCTACCCGGCATGTCCCATGAAATCACTTTCTACATCTCCGATACTTCTCTGGGCGTCCTGTCTGTGACGGCTACCCCCTGGGAGTTAGTGAATGTGGATGATGATCTGGAATTAGTACCTTGATTAATTTATGAATTATATAGATAAGAAATAACAATGAAAACCAAACAACTCATTAATCTCGCTTTTCTTTCCGGTCTGCTGCTTGCTGCCGGATGTAGCGATGACCAACACACCGGAACTACTGATAATAATGAACCGGTGGAATTACAAATCTCACCCAGGGTGGTGCTGACTCGTGGTGTAGTAAATGGCACTGCTTTCAGTAATGGCACTTCCATCGCGGTGTATGCTACGGGGGATGATTATGCGGCTTCTAATAACTATGCGGTATATACGAACAACTCCGGTTGGAGTAATACCGGGGGTGATAAAATTTATCTGACAGGTAAAGCTGCTACTATTTATGCTTATTACCCCACAACAACTAAGTATGGCGCAGACCTTACCATTCCCATTACCTTGTTGGAAGGAACCGGATCTACTACTATCACTTCTCAGGATAATGCTTCAGACGGTACTCCCATAGCGGCTGCCGATGGCGAAGTGGATTGCATGTATGCCACGTCAGTGTCGAATGTATCCAACAAGGCAAATAACGGTGTGGCACTTAACATGAACCATGCCCTTTCCATGGTAAGTTTCCGTGTCTACAAAGCTGCGGACTATAAAGGCGCGGGCAACTTAACTAAGATAGTGATGAAAGATATCAATGTAGATGGCACGACCTTAAGCAAGGGTACCTCTCCTAAAATGAACATCACTACCGGTGTCATAGCGGAAGGTGCTGCGCGGGATGCAACCTATACCCGTGCCATTAGTAGCGGTTATACATTAGGTACTGTTGATACCGATGCCAAAAGGTTCAGCATCCTGGTATTACCTACCTCTGCCAGTATCGGGACTGGTAATATCCAAGCGGTTTTCACCATTGACGGGGCTGACTATTCGGTAAACCTGACCCCTCCTGCCGATAATAGCGGTAAGTGGCTTGCCGGAAAGAATCATCTTTATTCAGTTAAGTTGAGTGGTACGGAACTTACCATAAGTAGTGTTACGATTGCCCAGTGGGTGGGAGTTGCCGGTGGTGATTTGACAATCCAATAAGACTGTGCGAGTGGCAGTTTTTGAATAATAATATAACTCTTGTAAGTATGAACCGATCCCTTATAGTTTACCTTTCCGCTTTCTGTGCCCTCTTGCTTGCAGGTGGTTGCTCAGATAGTGCTTGTGTCAGTGACATGGACACTCCTGTCTTTTTGCAACCTTCTTTCACCCCTGTCTCCGGCTCCCTCACCCGTTCCATCGTGAGCCAAACGGGCACTGCGGACGGACAGGTGAACCGTATCGGCGTCTATCTCACCCGTTCCGACGGTCATACGGCTTATGCCGCTTCCGCTTTTTCCATTTTCAACACAGCGAATGGAAGTAGTTGGACCGGAACCCCTTCTATGAATCTCCGCACGGAGCAGGCGCGGCTTTATGCCTGGTATCCGGTTGCTGATAATTCCATCCCCACGGAGTCCGGAAATACCCGCACGGTCCCCATCGCCCTGCCCGCCGACCAGACTTTCGATGGAGGGAGCACTACAGCCTGTTCACAGACCGATTATCTCTACGGCTCTGCAAACCAGACAGTGGGTGACGCCACTGCCATCATAGTGCACCGCAGTGCCAGCAATCCTACCATCTACTTGCAACACGCTCTTACGCAACTTGTCTTCACTATCGAATACAAGGCGGGCCGTGTTCCCGACAGTGAATATGACCGGGTAAAAAGCATCAGCCTGACCACTGCTGACGCAGCCGTTTTCCGTGCCGCAGAAAGCGGCACTATGGCACTGTCCGACGGTGCGCTCACCGTTGCTCAGACTGCCACGATTACCTTTACCGCCACTACAGGAACTTCCTGCCTGCCCGGTAACATCGGTGATCCCAAACCTGTGGTCTACGGACTGGTCGCCCCAAAAACTGCCACCACCACCCCGGTGACATTGAACCTGGTGTTGGGACAAAAGGGCATTTCTACAAACGACCGTACCCTGACTGCTTCCAACGTCACCCTGTTCAATTCCGAATGGAAGAAAGGCCACTGCTATACCTATCATCTATTGCTCGATAAGAACGATATCACCATGAAAAGCGTAGAGATAAAAGGTTGGACAGAGCAGGATGGCGGCGGAAAGGACGTGCCTCCTGTGATTGAATAACCCCGCCAACTATTCCCATAATCCTGATTAAGTAATTACCAGACGCAACAAGATAATGAACAAACTGACATTGAACATCCTGCCTTACATGGCCTCCTGCTTCCTGCTGCTGGTTTCCGGCTGTAGCGACGAACAGCCGGTCCTCACGGTTGCCGAAGGCACCCCCCTTACCATAACGGCTGAGATCGGCGCTTCCGATTCCCCCGCCTCCCGGGCGGATGTGTCCCTCGACGATTATGATCGGAACGTATTCAAGGTCAACGACCAGATTAACGTCACCTGTAGCCGTAGCGGCTCTTTGCTTGCCTCCTCCGGATACACTCTTGGAGCTGCCAATACCTGGGCCCCTTCGAGTGGCGACGGTCTTGGCTTTCTGCCCGCCGTTGTTTACCGTGCTTCTTTCCCTATCGGTTACGACGGCATTCAAGCGAACCAGGAGAAGCCTGCCGATTTCCTGAAAAGCAACTATCTCCGCACGCCCGAGGTTCCCGTTTCGGGTGCCGAAGTAAACTTCACCGGTTCCAATGCCTTTATGCACGAAAATGCGAAGCTGACGCTAAAGTTCACGGGTGCGAACGCCTTGCCCGCTTTCAGCCGGATGACGGTGCAGGCCACGGGGCTGCGCACAGGCGATAATGTGACACAGAGCATCAATATGTTGCGCCCCGTCCCGTCCGAATATATCTGGTGCGCTGTCATTAACCCACGGGCAACAAATACGGCTATTACGATTACCGTGACCGATATCTATGGCATCACTTATAAGGCCACTGTGCAGTGTGCCATGGCAAAAGGCACCAGTTATACGTATACGCTGAAACTTCAAAATAATATTCTTGTTCCCGTGGGCCAGGCCGAGATAAAGGACTGGACGGTATCGGGCAGGCATAACGGTGACTTTGATCCCGTTTAAACAATTAGAATAGTAATGATGATAAAGACTCCAGTAATGATGATAAAGAACCATCTGATATATGGCAAATGTGCGTGTTCTCGTTTGCGGTTCCTGCTCCTGTTGTCCGTAATGGCGGGTTTATCCGTATCGTGCACGCAGGAGAGCGCGGGCATTGCCCTGCCGTTGGATGTATCCGCCGGGATCGGCGCCCCCCATACCCGTGCCTCAGACTCCCATGCGTCGGACTATGACAAGAGAAGCTTCGTGACCGGTGATATAATTAAGATAGCCAAAGGGGCGACAATCGCCAATTACAAGAGAACCGCTGCAGGAAACTGGACCCCGGTCAATGCAGCGATGACCACTACGGGCGGAGAGTCTTTCACCGCAACTTTTCCTTCTGATTTCACCAGTATACAAGCTGACCAGAGTACGCCTACAGGCTTCTGGAAAAGCAATAAATTGTCTTCCACGGCTACTGCCACGGGAAACTACGTCCAGTTCAGCTTCGCCCCGGCAGCCTGCAAAATCACGATTGTCGTAATCTATAAAGCGGATAACACCGCTATAAGTGCCACTGTTGCGGGCAAAGGATTATATAGCGGGAATAACAGCAGTGCTGAAACCATCAACTTGCTGAAAACTTCCGAAACCTTGAAGCGTCATACCTATGCCGGTATCTTTTCTCCTTCCGCTTCCAATACCTATACTATCAGTGTATCGGCCAGCGCTTTGGGAGCGAAGACTTATGCAGAGAAAGGTGTCGGTCTGACTTTGCAGGCCGGATACGAATACCAGTATACGTTTACCGCTACCACCGAGCTGATTCTCACCAGTGTCGTAGTGAAAGAATTTGCTACGGAAGCAGGCTTCGGTGATGGTGGTGGTGAAGAGAACGCCGGTAATGCCACCTGACCATTGATATAAACAAAGAAAGGAAAAAATGATGAATATGAAACCTATGAACATCCTGTTGGCCCCAGTGCTCGCCCTTATGCTCTGGGGTTGTGGTGATGCTGCTGTTCCGGAACCTGTCCTTACAGGAGGAGCTTTGCAATTACGTTCGGTTGACCTGCCGGACCCAAGTGTCACCCGTGCCCTGGGGGCTACCCAATTGAAAGAAATCGGCGTTTACGTTACTGACCATAGCCATGTTGCCCTGTCCCAGAATGCGAAATCCGTCTATACCTTGGCGAGTGGAACATGGAGCTCGGTTGCTCCTCCCGAAATTACGGTGACAAATTCGTCCACTCCCAACCGCCTGTATGCCTTTTTCCCCTCGAGTCTGTCTGTAACAAACTCCACCTCCGGCAACCATTCTGTACCCGTACAGGTGGTAGCGGATAATTTCAGTGCTTCCCGTCAGACTGATTACCTGTATGCCACTCCTCTGACGGCGTTGGCCACTTCCCGTGCCGTGACGTTCACTATGAACCATGCACTTGCCAAGGTCAGTTTCCGGGTGCTTAAGTCTGACAATGTACAGGAGACCCTGATACTGAAAAAGATCGAGTTGCTTAGTAGTACCAACCGTTTGCAAACAGGCATGAGTGGCACCATGAATCTGACCAATGGTGTCCTGAATGGTCTTGCGTCCACCAATTCCATTACCTTGGACGGTGCAGTTGAACTCGGTACCCTTCAAAAGAATCCTAATGTGAGTGCCTTGGTGGCTCCCATGAGTGCCAGCGAGACGCGTCTCTCGTTCCGCCTTACGGTAGAGGTTACCGAGACGGACGGCTCGATTACCGCCCGCAGCTTTGAGACGGCAGTTGTGAATACCGTACAATGGAAAGCGGGCTTTCACTACGTCTATGCTATCACGGTGGACAAGATGGGCGGCAGCCTGACGAATGTGAAGATTGACGCGTGGAAGAGTGATGCGAACCAGAATACGGGAATCGGAATTTAATTATAAATTATAAATTATGAATTATGAAATATGGGGCTTTGAGATATTGTTCCCGGGTTCTGGCTTTGTCGGGGGTGCTTTGGGGGATATTGTTGGCGGGATGCGGTTCCGGTAACTCTATGCTGCCGGATGATAATCCCGGTATGAATCCGGATCAGGGTGAGCCTGTGAGGCTTACATTTGATATGTATGGTGCGACGGTGGTGACCCGTGCCGGTGATGCGGATGCTTCCGGCGCTGAGGATATGGCTATTGGCAAAATGTTCCGCATTTATGCTTTCGCGGCAGGGAGTACGAATCTGGGTTCTCCACTGGATAGCCGTAACTATACCGTTCAGCCGGATGCAGCCACTCCGTCCAAACCCGGCAAAGCTACGGGAGACTTGACCTTGTATCGTGGAACGTATGACCTTTACCTGGTCTCTTATAATTCTTCTACCGAAGTTCCGGAACTGGATAACAATGGGGCATTCACAGTGAGCAATGGCAAGGACTTCATGTACACCAAGCTGGAAGGTATCGTGGTGCAACCGGATAAGACGGGAGACAACAGCATGCTGGTGTCTCTGCCTAAACCTTTCACGCGCATGGGAGCGCAGATGGTAACTACAGTGAAAGCAAGGAACGGCATGCAGCCGGTGCAGCCCACGGCATTGATTGTGAACTATATTAAAGTAACCGGCTTACACAGTTCTCTGACATACAAACTGAACAAGACCTCTTGGGAAGTGCCATCCGGTACTGCCGATGCTTTTTACACTTTTCAGAATTTCAGTAATAATATCGGTAGCTATGATGTTTTTTCTCCCCGCACCAGTTCTCCCGGGGTACTATTACCTGTTGACGGAACTCAGAAACTGAAATTCGACGTGAACCTGACAGTGAGTTATAGGGAGGGGAGCCAGACTAAAACTACCACAGACTCTTACACAGCTTCTGTAGAGAAGTCATTGTTATCGGGTATGACCTACCAGTTTGATTTTTCTCTGACTTTCTACGGGTCTATCGTTCCCACTGACTTGACGCTTGCCATACGTGAATGGACTACTTCCTCTCTGAATGGTGAAGACATGGGAAAAGATTAACCTAAAACAGTATGCTTATGAATAAGATAATATATGTCCTTTACGTTGCCGCAGCTTTTCTTTTTGCTGCTTGTGAATCTTCTGTTTCTTCGGAGAGTGAAGATGGTGAAATCAGCATCTGCATGACTTTGCCGCCCGAATTATCGGTCAATACCCGTAGTGGATCCATCGGTGGTGTCACAATTGATAATGTGTGGGTGGTGCAGTTTCTTCCGGATGGCAGTAAGCTCCATGCTGTACATTATGATGAAAGCAAAATCAGTAATTTAGGATCCAGCGGTGCACTTATCCAAGTTGCTACGGGCGGTTTCAGCAATGTAGAGAGTACTTTCCGTGTGATAGCAAATTTTGGTGCCAGCCAAGCGGAACTGGTTGCATTTTCTAAAAAAGAGGGCGCAAAGTCAGATGATTTGAAGAGAATAGTAGTGGCATATACCGATTACCAGAATAGCCAGAATTATCTTATTTCGGATGAACTTCCTTTCGCAGGAGTCGGAAGCGACGGCAAGGCCGTCATTATGGCCCCTTTGAACTATACTTATAGTTGGGTAGATGTAAAGTGGACGAATAAGGTGGTTTCTCCTTCCCGGTTTACCCTTCAATCTATCAAAGCCTATAATCTCCCTGCAACTTTGGCTCTTGAAACCCGTGCTGGAAGCGCTTCTGGCGTCTATCCGGAAACTTCGACCGGTAGCTATATGGTTGCTTCAAGTAGCGCGGATGCCGGTCTGGGTACAGGTGGTACTTACACTTTTTATATGCCCGAGAATCTTCGTGGTGTGGGGTGTGGTAAGTCCTTTCAGGAGAAAAATCTTCCGGAGTATGGTCCTAAGGCTGACGGTACAGCCCCCGGGATAGGCTCTGATGGTAAACCGACGGAAACGGGAACAGTCGATAACTGTACTTATATTGATTTGGAGGGATTATACTGGTATAGTTATGATGCTGGTAGCCCAACAGCTACCAGTCCTATCTCCGCACGCTATCGCCTTTATCTGGGGGGTAACCTGATGAATGATTATAATGTGCGGCGTGGTTATCATTACACCATCACTGCCCAGATTAGCGGTGCCAACAGTGCTGATGTCCGCGTGACGATTACCAATGGCAATGTTGTAGTGTTCGACAAGGTGGAAACGATTGATAAAGTAGTGGATTTTTAAAGTAAGATACGAGTTATGAGAAAGATAATATACTGTTTTTGTGCAGCAGTCATTCTCTTTGCAGGGCTGGCAAGTTGCGAAGACTATATCCCTGCCCCTTCCGGCACTGCCATGAATGAAGACGGAGTGCCTGTTTCCGTTTCTATCGGATTTGCCGATGATACGGATGACTACATTTGTTCTCCGAAGACCCGTAATGCACGCGAAGCTATCACTGTGGAAAGGGTCAATGCTACAACCCGGACGGTGGTGGCAGATGTTCCGAAGCCGGATAAACTGTACAATCTGGAAATCCGGCAATATGATACAGGCGGAAATCATCTGACTGGAAAGGATTACGGGACTGTGGATATTGGCAAAAGCCTTGAAGTCACTTTGCAGGAGGCTGACGATTGCCAACTTGTATTGGTGGCGCGCGGTAGTGGTCCTGCCGTATCCTCTTTGGGAACTAAAACTTTAGAAGCTGTGCAAAGTATGATTGTAAATTCATCTGTAATAAATGCGATTGACCCTTCGCAAGAAAATAGCATGAACGCAATGCCTTATGTGCTTCATTTGAAGCATGTAAAGGTAGCTACCGTCGAGGGCAAAGCGGTTATTCAAAGTCTGGATGGTAGCTATGATGCGCGCTTGTTGTTGAAGCGTTTGGCCACACGTCTGACCGTGACGTGGGATTACAGTGTAACGAACTATAAGTTGAAACAATTATTGATTCAGAGTGTACCGATGAATTATGCAATCGTAGATAAGCCGGAAAGTGACGGCACCTATCCGTCCATCGTCTCTCAGTTTACTACGCTGGAAGTTCCTGTTGCGGAGGCAGACGCTGCGCATGGTTCTTACTCCTGTTGGGTACCTGCCAACGTGCGTGGTGAAAGTGCGGCTGCCACTACGGAGACTCAACGAACCAAAGCAAATGCTCCTGTGGGCAGTACCTTTTTCAATTTTGTTGCAGTGAATAATACTGATATAAAGAAGAAACTGGATTATCGTGTTTATATCGGTTCGGGGGCTTCAACAGACTTTAATATGTATTGTAATAAAGATTATGCATATACCGTGAACTTTGCCCATGTCGGTATTCCCACGGACGATAATCGTGTGACGTACATTGATCCGATTCCGGCTTCTGAGAATAATGACAATTTAGTACCTACTGCTAATTGCTTTATGGTGGAACCGGGTGGTGCTTTCTGTTTTGATCCGTTTGCATTTCAACAAAATGGTGTGGAACAGACGAATACCCAGTTAACCACTTGGTACAGTGGTGCCACGGGTATCAAGTCCGTCAGGTTGCTTTGGCAGACCCGTGAAAACGGTGATGTGGGCGATCCGGTAATGGGAATAGCCAATTCTAATGCTGACCATATCAACATTGTAGATATTAAGAGAACAGACGGAAATGATATAAAAGGCACTCCTGCCAATGACAAGGACCAATGCCGTATCTATTGCCGTGTGGCGGCCAACACCACTGGAGGCAATGGAGTAATTGCGGCGTATGACGGACCGGATGGTACGGGAAATATTGTCTGGAGCTGGCATGTATGGGTGACGAATTATAAGCCGGATGCGAGTGGAAGTGAACAGGTTTTGGAACCGGTTAATAAACGGAAACTGCTCTTCTCGTTGAATAATGCAGGTGTGCTTCCGATGATGGATCGCAATTTGGGCGCTATGGCGGGATATGTGGATGAAGCTCCGACATCGTTTGTGGAAATGTCCAAAACCAATGGTTTCCATTATCAATGGGGGCGTAAAGACCCGTTTCCAAGTAGTTATACGACTAAAAAGATTAGTGCGATAACCAATAAAAATTCTTCTACGCCGCCCGAAGGAATGTTGAACCGTTATGGTGCGGATGGGATTACGTATGTGGTGAACGATGGAAGATCGGGAACTATAAGTTTGCAAACATCTTGCCAGCAACCACTTGTGTTTTATGCAGCAAGTAGTAAGGGACCTGCCTGGACAAACATCGCCAGTTTATCATTCACCGGTTGGGATGAGACTTATAAACCGGTTTGGGACCCATGTCCTGCTGGATGGAGGGTGGCATCCCAAATTGATTTAGCTGCTGTATATCAGAATGGCAGTAACTTACCTAACAATAATATACAAAATTATTCTACAAGAAATGATGATGGTGGATATTTGCTTTATTTCCAACAGTTGAGTGGTGGACATTCTTCTTATTTTCGATTTACAGGTTATGGCAGGTTTATGAATACATTTGAGTTTATCGGAGATTTGTGTACGATATGGACCAGAAATAGTGGAATGAGTGCTGACTATAATGCATATTCTGGCTGGTTTCATACAAGCAATGCTTATGGCATACTAACTAAATATCAGTCTGATGCCCACCCGCTTCGTTGCGTGCAGGAAAAGGCAGATTAGTGATGGAAAATTATTCAAAAGAATTAGAATAAGTTCGCTCTTTGACATACTGGAATAACGGAAAACAATTAGTATCTTTGTAAGACAACATGTATGTTGTCTATTAAATCAGTAGAATGGTGATTAACAAAAGAATAACTATAATGAATGAATCCGAAGATATAATATTGGAGAACAATGCGTCCAATCCTCTTGCCACAGAAATAAAACAGCTTATAGCAAGGAGTCGGCGGCAGGTGGCTACTCAGGTAAATAGTGCTATTACACTGCTTTACTGGAATATAGGAAAGCGCATAAAGCAAGAAGTTCTGAAAGATCAACGTGCTGAGTACGGTAAACAGATATTATCCAATCTGAGTAAAGAGTTGACAGTGGCTTTTGGGAAAGGATGGGGTGAGCAACAGTTAAGGCATTGCATACGTTGTGCTGAAGTTTTTGTTGATGGGGAGATTTTATACACACTGTGTATAGAATTGAGTTGGTCGCATATTCGTACACTAATGTTTATTGATGATTCTTTGAAACGGGATTTCTATATTGAAATGTGTAAAATGGAACATTGGAGTGTGCGTCAGTTGAATGAACGTATTGATTCTATGTTGTATGAACGTACCGCTATCAGTAAGAAACCGGAGCAAACCATAGCTCATGATATTGAATTACTGCGTAAAGAGAAGCAACTGACTCCTGAAATGGCATTTCGGGACCCTGTTATATTGGATTTTTTAGGTTTGAATGATACTTATTCGGAAAAAGACCTTGAATCTGCAATTTTGGCTCATTTACAAAATTTCATCATGGAACTTGGAAGTGACTTTGCTTTTCTTGCCCGTCAAAAACGGATAACTATTGATAATGTGGATTATTATATTGACTTATTGTTCTATCATAGAAAGCTGAAACGACTCATTGCTATAGAGTTGAAGTTAGGTAAATTCAAGGTAGAGCATAAGAGTCAGATTGAATTATACCTACGCTGGCTGGATAAACATGAAAGAGCAGAAGGTGAAAACTCCCCTATGGGAATTTTGCTTTGCGCTGAGAAAAGTGATAGTTTGGTAGAATTGTTGGAGTTAGGTAACTCAGGAATACACATTGCCCAGTATTTGACAGAATTACCTGATAAGAAGGTTTTGGAAGTTCAATTGAAGAAATCAATAAAGTTAGCAAAAGAAAGGTTGTAGTAAATCTGATGGAATAACATTGTTTTCCGTCCCGCCCCGTGTCCCGCAAGGTTCACGAGGCGGGACGGTTTGTTTTCCGGCGTTCCGGCTTTGAATAGATCATTTTAAATTAAGCAATATATGAAACGGATATTGAAAAGGAATATTTATTTGCTTTTGGGCTTTGTGGCTTTGTATATCGGTACTATCGGATGCGATGACCGCGTTGATGCCCCGATTTCTTCAGGAGAAGGAAAAGAATTGGTAACAGTGCCTTTGAGTTTCGGCTTCGCCGAGGAATCATTCGGTGAGTTATACCGCAACGGCTCGCCGCAACGGCTCGCCGCAACGGCTCGCCGCAACGGCTCGCCG
>CAMTFK010000100.1 GCA_947071285.1 uncultured Bacteroides sp.
CGGATATTTCCTTGACAGTTTTGCACGCAAACCTTTATATCTGATGGCTTACTTCATCTTTATGACGATGTTTGCCGGATATATCATTGCCGGTTCGCTGACGCTGTTCATCATGTTCCGCATCATACAAGGAGTGTCATTCGGAATGGTGACGGTGGGAGGCAACACGGTAGTCATCGACATCATGCCCTCATCACGGCGCGGCGAAGGGTTGGGATACTACGGTCTTTCTAATAATATTGCCATGGCGGTAGGGCCAATGTCCGGATTGTTTCTGCATGATGCAGGAGTGGATTATACTGCTATATTCTGTTGCTCGCTGGGCTCTTGTATCGCCGGTTTTGTTTGCGCAAGTCTGGTGAAGACGCCCTATAAGCCACCTGTAAGGCGGGAACCAATATCGCTCGATCGCTTCATCTTACTGAAAGGTATTCCGGCAGGCATCAGTCTGCTGCTACTTTCAATCCCCTATGGGATGACAACGAACTACGTAGCTATGTACGCCAAACAAATCGGTATCAATGCCACTACCGGTTTCTTCTTTACTTTCATGGCGATAGGTATGGCCATTTCGCGCATCTTCTCCGGAAAGATTGTAGACAGGGGAAAGATAACGCAAGTCATTTCCGCCGGACTGTATCTCGTTGTGTTCAGTTTCTTCCTTCTTTCGGCATGCGTATACCTTATTAATTGGAACAACATGCTATGTACTGTTGTTTTCTTTGCGGTGGCCCTGCTGCTGGGCGTAGGCTTTGGCATCATGTTCCCCGCTTACAATACACTATTTGTCAACCTGGCCCCCAACAGCCAGCGCGGTACTGCTACCTCCACTTACCTGACTTCCTGGGATGTAGGCATCGGAATCGGCATGCTGACAGGAGGATATATTGCGGAAGTCAGCACTTTTGATAAAGCTTATTTGTTCGGAGCCTGCCTCACCATCGTATCCATGATCTATTTCAATGGAAAAGTAGCTCCACATTATCATAAAAATAAATTGCGATGAGAAAGAAAGAACGTTATGAAAAGATCCTTGCCTGGTTTCGGGAAAACCGCCCGGTAGCCGAAACGGAACTGCATTATGACACCCCGTTCCAACTGTTGATAGCAGTTATCCTCTCCGCACAATGCACGGATAAACGGGTGAATATGATTGTTCCGCCATTGTATCGCGACTTCCCCAGCCCGGAAGTTCTTGCTGCCAGTACGCCGGAAGTGATATACGAATATATCCGCAGCGTATCTTACCCCAACAACAAAGCAAAGCATCTGGTGGGCATGGCGCAAATGTTGGTGAAAGACTTCAACAGCGAAGTACCCGATACTCTGGAAGAACTCGTGAAACTTCCTGGCGTAGGGCGCAAGACGGCAAACGTCATTCAATCCGTCGTATTCAACAAAGCAGCGATGGCGGTAGACACCCATGTGTTCCGCGTCAGCCACCGCCTCGGACTGGTGCCCGACACCTGTACCACCCCGTTCAGCGTAGAAAAAGAACTGGTGAAAAACATTCCGGAAGCAGATATTCCCATTGCTCACCACTGGCTGATTCTGCACGGACGATATGTCTGCCAGGCACGTACGCCACAATGTGACAACTGTGGTTTGCAATTGATGTGCAAATATTATTGCGAGAAGTATAAAGTTAGCAAAGAGAAGCCGAAAGATAAAGAATAAATGACGGTTTCATAGCAAAAGAAAGAAATATACATTATCTTTGCACTCACAAAAAGGAATTAATAACACTTTTAAATAAAATAGAGTATTATGACAATTGATCAATTCAACTTTGCCGGTAAAAAGGCATTCGTTCGTGTGGATTTCAATGTGCCCTTGGACGAAAACTTCAACATTACAGATGATAACCGTATGCGCGCTGCTCTTCCTACGCTGAAGAAAATTCTGGCTGACGGTGGCAGTATAATTATCGGTTCACACCTCGGTCGTCCGAAAGGCCCGGCTGACAAGTTCTCTCTGAAACACATCCTGAAACATTTATCTGAATTGTTGGGTGTTGAGGTACAGTTTGCTAACGACTGCATGGGCGAAGAAGCTGCTGTGAAGGCTGCTGCTCTGCAACCGGGTGAAGTGCTGTTGCTCGAAAACCTTCGTTTCTATGCTGAAGAAGAAGGCAAACCTCGCGGTCTGGCTGAAGACGCTACCGACGAGGAAAAAGCTGCTGCAAAGAAAGCCGTTAAGGAAAGCCAGAAAGAATTTACCAAGAAATTGGCTTCTTATGCTGACTGCTACGTAAACGACGCTTTCGGTACAGCTCACCGTGCACACGCTTCTACAGCTCTGATTGCTAAATACTTTGATAAGGACAACAAGATGTTCGGCTATCTGATGGAAAAAGAAGTGAAGGCTGTTGATAAAGTGTTGAATGACATCAAACGTCCATTCACTGCTATCATGGGTGGCTCTAAAGTTTCTTCTAAGATTGAAATCATCGAAAATCTGCTGAGCAAGGTAGACAACCTGATTATTGCCGGTGGTATGACTTATACCTTCACTAAGGCTATGGGTGGTAAAATCGGTATCTCTATCTGCGAAGATGACAAACTGGATCTGGCTCTCGACCTGATGAAGAAAGCAAAAGAAAAAGGTGTAAACATGGTATTGGCTGTTGACGCTAAGATTGCTGACGCTTTCTCTAACGATGCCAACACAAAGTTCTGTCCGGTAGACGAAATTCCTGATGGTTGGGAAGGTCTGGACATCGGTCCTAAGACTGAAGAAATCTTTGCAGACGTTATCAAGAACTCCAAGACTATCTTATGGAATGGCCCGACTGGCGTATTCGAATTCGAAAACTTCACTCACGGCTCACGTGCAGTAGGCGAAGCTATCGTAGAGGCTACCAAGAACGGTGCTTTCTCACTCGTAGGTGGTGGCGACTCTGTGGCTTGCGTTAACAAGTTCGGCTTGGCAAGCGGTGTTTCTTATGTTTCAACAGGTGGTGGTGCATTGCTTGAAGCAATCGAAGGAAAAGTTCTTCCGGGTATCGCTGCTATCAACGAATAAGAAAAAACATTATCATACGGAAAGGCAGCTCTTTTTTCCAAAGAGTTGCCTTTTTTTAATCTTATATTTAGAAATGAAACGAACGCTGTTATCCTTTGCCTTCTTGCTCTCCGCTTTGATGGCAACCGCACAAGATGCTTGTTTGAATGACGTAGTAAACACACTTAAAGACCGCATTAGTCTCGCCGGCTACGCACAGGTGGGATATACCTACGATGACGCGGATGGCGCCAGCAACACATTCGACATCAAACGTGTCATCTTCATGGCACAAGGAAAAATTACCGACCGCTGGACATGCTATTTCATGTACAGCTTTGCCAACACCGGAAAAATCCTCGAAGCATACACCGAATACAAATTCTTACCGCAACTGACCGCCCGCATCGGACAATTCAAAACCATGTATACCATTGAGAACCCGATGTCTCCCTGTTATGTGGAACTGATAAATTGCTACTCGCAATCCGTCAACTATCTGGCGGGAATTAACGGAAGCGACCCATTATATGGTTCTTCCAGTGGACGCGATATGGGATTGCTGATTTATGGTGACCTGTTCGGCAAGCTGGTCAACTATAATTTTGCATTAATGAACGGACAAGGTATCAACCTGAAAGATAAGAATAACCAGAAAGATATTGTAGGAAGCCTGATGGTAAACCCGTTGGATTGGTTATCCGTAGGTGGCTCCTTCGTCACGGGAAAAGGCTGTGCAGTAGCAGTTTCCGCCCTCAACCCGGATATACAGGTAGGTGAAAACTACACGCGCAACCGCTGGTCGGCAGGTGCAGTTATCAAGACTAAGCCGATTGATGTACGCACGGAATACCTTGCCGGAAAAGACGGACACATCAAAAGTGATGGTTACTACGTGACGGCTTCCGCCCACATATTCCCCAAGTTTGATGTCATCGCATCTTACGACTATCTCAACAAGAGCAAAGTGTTGGACGATAAGCAAACCAATTATGTAGTCGGTTTGCAATACTGGTTCTACCCCAAATGCAGGGTACAGGCTCAATACACATACTGCAACCGTCATATCGGAGACAACAGTAACCTGCTGCAAGCACAGTTACAGGTACGTTTCTAAAGAAAAACCTTGAATGCCATGAACTATCCCCAGATTCTGAAAGAAATATACGAGGAAATACAGCCATATGCAAAAAACGGTGAGCCGGCGAGTTATATTCCCGAGTTACTAAAAGTTAATCCCGACCGCTACGGCATCTGCCTGCGCACCATCGAAGGAAAAGAATTTGCCTTGGGAGACAGTGACGAACGCTTCGCCGTGCAGAGTATTTCAAAAGTATTCTCACTTGCCATGAGTTTCGGCCGGGTGGGCAACGAACTCTGGAAACGCATAGGCGTAGAGCCGTCCGGCAATGCATTCAACTCCATCTTCCAGTTGGAAATGGAGCGGGGCATTCCCCGTAATCCACTCATCAATGCGGGGGCATTGGTAATGGCGGACGTGCTGCTTTCTACACTTGATTATCCTGAAAGGGAATATCTTTCTTTCGTGCGGAAGCTTTGCGGCAACGATATGATACAGTATAATGAAAGCATGGCAACTTCCGAACGGGAATATGGTTATCTGAATGCTGCCATCACCAATATGTTGAAGTATCACGGCAATATAGAAAACGACATCGAACGGGTGCTCCGTTTCTACTTCCGCCAATGCTCCATAGGCATGAACTGCCGGGAACTGGCGCGCGCATTCCTCCCCTTTGCCGACCACACCAGGCCATTCAGCTTTGACGGAACCGAGCTGACTACTTCGCAAGTAAAACGCATCAATGCCATTATGCAGACATGCGGCTTCTACGACGAAGCCGGAGAATTCTCTTATCTGGTGGGATTGCCCGGCAAAAGCGGTGTAGGTGGCGGCATTGCGGCGGTCTGTCCGCGCAAGTACTCGGTAGCCGTATGGAGCCCACGACTCAATCCGAAGGGCAACTCCGTGATGGGGATGAAAGCTCTTGAGCTACTGACAACCAAGACAGCAGTCAGTATTTTCTAAAAGACCGAACCTTTTGGCACTATTTTTGTACCCTATATAAATATAGTATTAAAGAAAGGCTTGAATATGAATGAACAATCTATCCAAAAACAATATAATCAGATAATCAGTCTACTGGAAAACAAACGGTTGAAAGAAGCTCTCGTTCATCTGGATGCTTTCCTGTATAGCAGTAACGACTGGACTCTCCGCAACCGGTTGGAGCAAATCCAGACTTCCTACCAATATATGTTGCAATATATGAAGTTGGGAATGACGGATCCGGAACGGCAGAAACTATACCGCCAGCTATTGGCTGACACTTGGGAGATTGCCGACCAGACGCGCATTGCACTACTGGACGAAATATCAACCCACTATTACCACTCTCTGCGCAGGAACCCCAACCAACTTCCAAAAGCTTACGACCTCTCCACTTTCCAAAGAATTCTGGAAGGTTTCACAGACGAAATGGCCGTATCTCAATTGGCGAACTATCAAGGGTTGGACGCTATCCTGAAACGACATGAAGAGACTTTGCAAGTCATGTTTCTTACTACCTGGAGCAACAACAACTGGACGGTAGAAGAACTGGTTCAAGCAGAAGCTATGCTCCGGTCGGAAACATTACCAGTCAATGATTTATGCCTGTTTGTCAGCGCTGTCACTCTCAGCCTGATGGAATGTTTTGATGAGCGCAAAGTAAACTGGTTGCTCGATGGGCTACGTCACGTCAGTCCACAGGTGAACCAAAGGGCTCTGGTGGGACTCGTTATCACTTTGCATCTTTATCCCACACGCATTGCGCTTTATCCGGAACTGGAAGCGCGTCTCTCTCTATACAGGGAGGATCCGGATTTCAGCAAACAGTTGAACCGCGTCTACATCCAGTTGCTTCGCAGTCAGGAGACAGAAAAGATTGATAAAAAGATGCGCGAAGAAATCATCCCCGAAATGATGAAGAACGTGAATATCATGCGCAACATGAAATTCGGTTTTGAAGAAACGGATGAGAATGACCGCAATCCGGACTGGGAACAGGCTTTTGAGCAATCCGGTCTGGGCAATAAGATACGTGAAATGAACGATTTGCAGATGGAAGGAGCGGATGTATACATGAGTACGTTCGCACAACTCAAAGGGTATCCTTTCTTCCGCGAACCGCATAACTGGTTCTATCCCTTCGACCGGATGCATTCCAGTATCATTCATCAGGTTGGTCTGAACCAATCAGGCGAAAGTTCCGTTCTCTCCATCATCCTGCAATCAGGTTTCTTCTGCAACAGCGACAAATATTCATTCTGCTTCACCATCGCACAACTGCCGCAGGCACAACGTGACATGATGTTAAGCCAGATGACTCCCCAGGACCAAAGTGACTTTATGGAAGAGAAGAACAGTGCAAGCCTGAAACAATACGCCGAACGGCCTGACGTTATCAGCAACCAGTATATTCACGATTTATACCGTTTCTTTAAGCTAAATCAGCGCAGATATGAGTTCCATAACATCTTCCAGGAAGAGATTGCCTTGCATCGCAATCCGGTGCTGAAAGAGTTGTTGAGTGCCCCCGAGTTGTTAGTCGCCGTTGCCGACTTCCACTTCAGCAAAGAACATCCGGCGGAAGCACTGGAACTCTACCGGATATTGATTGACCGGAAACAGGCCAATGCCGACATTTTCCAGAAAACAGGTTTCTGCCTGCAAAAAGAAAAGCGGTATCAGGAAGCCGTCAACGCTTATCTGAAAGCCGATATGCTGAAGCCTGACCATCTGTGGACGCTCCGCCACTTGGCCACGTGTTACCGCCAGATGAAGAATTTCGAAGCTGCCCTGGAATACTATCACCGTGTAGAAGAAATTCAACCGGAAAACCGGAATGTGCTGTTCTATACAGGTAGCTGCCTGGCAGAACAGAAACGATATGAAGATGCTTTGCAGTATTTCTTCAAACTGGATTTTCTGGAAAATGATTGTATGAAAGCATGGCGTGGTATCGGCTGGTGTTCGTTTGTCAGTGGCAAACACGAGCAGGCAATGAAATATTACGATAAGATTCTTGCTGTCAAACCACTTGCAACAGACTATCTCAATGCCGGACATGCAGCATGGGTGCTGGGAAACATAGAAAAAGCAGCCGGACTATACGGCAAGGCTATGGCAGAGAGCGGCAGTAAGGATGCCTTTCTGGAAATATTCGACAGGGACCGGAAGAGTCTCCTCAAACAAGGCATTGCAGAAGAGGATGTTCCATTGATGCTGGACATGATTGAATAAAAACAGAAATCAAGTCCACTGGCAGAGAGAAGTTGATAACAAAAAACACTTGCGGCTGCGTAAGCCTTCACTTGCGGAAATGTAACCTATCACTTGCGCAAGTGAAGGCTTACGCAGCCGCAAGTGTTGATTTACACTTTCAGTAGTTCCCTATACAGTTTCTGCACAGGAAGCCCCATAATGTTATAGTAACTTCCCGAGATATTTTCCACGCCGATAAAGCCAATCCATTCTTGTACGCCATAGGCTCCGGCTTTATCCATAGGCTGGAATTTATCTACGTAATAGGCTATTTCGTCTTCACTCAAGGTAGCAAAACGCACTTTGGTCTGTGCTGTAAAACTTCTTTGCCACTCGGTAGTGGTGATGCATACGCCCGTAAAAACTTCATGGGAACGTCCCGACATAGTACGCAACATTCTCAAAGCATCCTCACGGTCTATCGGTTTTCCCAATACCTGTCCATCCAGCCAGACAATGGTATCTGCCGTAATCATCAGTTCGCCGGGTTGCATCATGGCAACATAGGCATCCGCTTTTTCTTTGGCAATATACAGAGGAATATCCGCCCCCTGCAAAGACTCCGGATAGGATTCGTCTACATCGGGCAAAGTCCGCACTTCATAATCCACCCCCAAACCAGCAAGCAGTTCCTTCCTCCGGGGAGAATTACTGGCAAGTATCACCTTATATTTCTTCAAATTGTCCAACACCACCCTTTAATTTTTTAATTATTAATTTTTAATTTATCCGTCATCCTACCATCCGAATGCTTTATCATCCATCCAAAGTCCCTGAACTTTCAAGACTTGTTCCACAACATCCCGACCACATCCATAGCCACCATTGGCATGGGAGATATAACAAGAAACATCTTTCACTTCCGCAGACGCATCTTTGGGACAACAGGGCAAGCCACATTCACGCATAACCTCAATATCAGGAATATCATCGCCCACATAAAGGATTTCTTCATCTTTCAAGCCATGACGGTTACGGAAATCATAGTAATCATGAATTTTGATAGAAGAAGACATATAGATATCCCCGGAAGGAATGCCTAAAGCTTCGAAACGTTTACGTACAGCCTCGGAACGTCCGCCTGTGATAATACCCAGTATCATGCCTTGTTTAGCAGCAAGATGAAGGGCATAGCCATCCTTAATATTCACGGTACGCAAAGGTTCTCCATCTGCACTCATTGAAATAACGTTAGCGCTCAAAACACCATCAACGTCAAACACAAGGGCTTTTATCTTTTTCAGATCGTAATTAATTGTACTCAAAGCAAAGTTTTTTTAGTATTATACATCCGGGCGAACCATTCATTCGTCCGCTTTCAGCTTAACCTATGAATGCTTTGGCTTATCAACCGATACAATTCCTGCATCTCCGGTTCATCTGCCAGCATCTCCACATGTTTACTGATTACATTCTCATCATAGCGCACCGCCGGACCTGTCTGTGCCTGTTTAGGCTCCAATTCATGCACCTTACGCGCTGTTTCGTCAATCAAAGGCAGCATCACATCAAACGGAAGATCATATTTCTTCAATAAATCAGCTGCCAGGGCATACATGTGATTCGTAAAATTACAGGTAAACACGGCTGCCAGATGTAAGCTTCTCCTTTGTTCGGAAGTCGCCTCATATACCTTTTCCGAAAGCACCGAAGCAACCGCTTTCAGCAACTCCGTATCTTCCGGCGAATTACTCTCCACGAAGAAAGGTATCGCATGGAAATCCACAGCACGTTGCTTGCTGAACGTTTGCATAGGATAGAACACTCCATAGCGCGATGCTTTCCCTTCCCAAACGCTCATTGGAATACTTCCGGCCGTATGAACCAACAATGCATCTTCCTTACCGGCAACGATTTCGGGCAATAATTCCACGAAAGCATCATCCTTCAAGGAGACTATATAGAGCCGGGCATCCTTGGATATTTCAGAAAGTTCAGTTGTATATTCTGCTTCCACCGCCTGCGCCAATGCACTTGCAGCATCTTTTGTACGGCTATACACCTGCACTATGCGAAAACCGTTCCGATATAAAGCCTTAGCCAGATTTGTCGCCAAGTTTCCGGCACCAATAAAGACTATCGGCGTATCTTGTACACTCCTTTTCATCTTGTAGCCAACCAATATAATATAATTCCAAGAACCAGCAGGGCCACCGGCAACAAGTAAGCGGACATTGTGCCGAGTAGTGCCGTTATCAATCCGAAATTCAGTATCAGCCACAGCCCTATCAGCACCAGCCCTACCGATTTATCGCGTTTGAAGATAAGAAATATAACCGCCGTATATAGCAAAAAATTATCTTTATTCATCACCCACGGCAAGCCGATATTAGAGAAATGAACCAATTTGTCTACCAGATAAAGTATACCGAAAACAATCAATGTGACGGCCGTAGCCTTGTAAGTATCGCGATTATTGTTTGCTTTTGCTGCACCCACCGTTATTTTCCTCCGAATTTATTGATATGAACCTTTTCCCATTGCAGATGTTCTTCACTAAACGGCTTACGCTCCATACCCTTGTGTCCGATAGCAATGACACTGAGCACTTGCAACTGCAAAGGGATGTCGAGTACTTCGCGTACGTATTCATCGGACGGCATGCCGGTAGCAGTGGAACGTTCGCGCACCTGTACCCAGCAACTGCCTAAACCCATATCTTCTGCCTGTAACTGTATAATAATCGAAGCAATGGAAGCATCTTCAATCCACACATCGCTTGCCAACGGATCAGCTGTCACCACAATCGCTAACGGCGCATCGGCAATGAACTGTGATGCCTGCGCTTTGCAATGTGATAGTTTTTCGAGCAATTCCTTATCGTCCACCATGATAAACTGCCATGCATTTGTCCGCTTGGAAGTGGGTGACATCAATGCAGCTTTCATCAAAGCAACCACTTGTTCCTGTGTCAACTCTTCATCCGTAAACTTCCGCATGCTGCGGCGAACTTTTAGTAATTCACTGAAATTTTCCATATATCATATTTTATTAGTTACGAGCTACAAGCTACGGGTTACGAGTGCCATTCGGTACAATAGCGCAGCTACTCGTAGCTTGTAGCCTGTAGCTCGTAGCTAAATTATTGTTTAATAGTGCAAAGATACAAGATTATTTTTTAAATTTGCAGTCAATGCCTTTGAAACTGACGACATATTACCACGGGAGTAACATCCCGGAACTACCGGGCAAAAATACGTTTCACTCCATCGAGTTGTTTCGCATCTATGAAGCAACCTCAGGTTATACGCCCCTCCTCATCGTTGCATCCGAGGATGGCAAACCCATTGCCAAGCTATTGGCAGCGGTTCGAAAGAGCACCCGGCTGTTTCCGCCTGCTATTATCAAGCGATGCGAGGTCTATGGTACAGGAGAGTACTTTGATGAAGCTGCAGACAAGGAATTTGTCTTTGGTGAAATGTTGCAACGGCTGACGGACGAGGCATTACGGGAAGCATTTCTCATTGAGTTTCGTAATCTGGAAAATTCACTATTCGGCTATAAATCTTTCCGCAAAAACCACTATTTTGCCATCAATTGGCTTCAAGTACGCAACTCCCTACACAGCAGGGAATATGTAGAGGAGCGTTTCAGTCCATCACGTATCCGGCAGATTAAGAAAGGATTAAAGAATGGTGCAGAAGTACGGGAAGTTCACAATACGGAAGAGATACAAGCGTTCTCCCAAATGCTGCACCATGTTTATTCTTCAAAAATACGACGCCACTTTCCCAGCAAAGAGTTCTTCCAGCATATGGAAAAAGAAATGGTGCAAGGAAAACAAAGTAAGATATTCATAGTTACGTATAAAGATAAAATCATCGGTGGCAGTGCCTGCATCTATTCCGAGGACAATGCATACCTCTGGTTTTCAGGAGGCATGCGCAAAACTTATGCCCTGCAATATCCAGGCATACTTGCCGTATGGCATGCCCTTGTCGATGCCAAGAAACGGGGCTACCGCCATCTTGAATTTATGGATGTCGGTCTCCCCTTCCGCAAACATGGTTACCGTGACTTTGTTCTACGTTTCGGCGGGAAACAAAGTAGCACCCGCCGCTGGTTCCGCTTCCGCTGGGAATGGCTGAACAAACTGTTGAACAAGATTTACGAATAGCCTTATTCTATACTCTGATACGTCAATGGCGGATCAAAATAGCGTGACATGCTCTTTATATTCTCTCTGTAAGAAGGTTCTGCAAAGTGAGTATCACTGAAATAAACATCTTGCAGCTTTTTCTTTTCCAGCTTAGCAACATCCGACTCTGCAACGTGATTAGCTGTTTTCTTACCGAAAGCATCAGATACTTCTACAATCATACGCGTTCCATCCGTTTCTGCAGTAATCAAACTACCGGTCGATACCGGAACATCCAATGTTTGATAAGAATCAATATCCAATTTGAGAGTTACAGGAGCGCCATTCCATTCGTAACGATATGTTCCCTTGGTATCCTCTTTAGAGATAATCATATGGAGTATGCCATCCCCAATATTTACCCGGCTGTCCACCTCTTTCAAGTCGGAAGGAAGCTGTGGAGCAAGGGTGATAGAGTGATTGAGCATATCAGGACGCACTCCCAGGAAATACTGATTCCATATCCGGATATGCTCGCTATTACTCCATGCTTGCAGGAAAGTCCCGCTGCGCCGCACCCACGTCTGTCCGGCACGCGGCCATGCATCCGCATTCTCCGACAGACTGCCGACAGCACCTTCGGCAAGAGCCTGACGGTTCATATTTCTGAATAAAGTATAAGCGATGTCCGCCTGTCCGTTCTCTATCATCCGTTGCATTGCCATGCCATTGTTCCAAAGCCATATCGTACCGTTATGATAAGCATCGTCTTTATGATAACGATGCCACTGCTCATGATAAGGATGGAATTGTTCGTCATCCTGGTCGAGTGACGACACACCCCAGGGATATACCAGACGTTCCCAAACTTCTTTGGTTTCATGCATCTTTAAGTTTGAATCAGAAATCAGATCCAGCGCATAGATAGCATTGGGACGGATTTGCGTATCACCGGTACCGTCTGTATTCAAATGATCGTAAATAAATTGAGTGGCAGTATCTACAAAATCCCGTTCAAAGTTTGAACGAAGACGTGCTGCCGCATCATTCCAACATCGGGCATCCTCTTCCCTATTCATATAACGGGCAAGATCCGCAGCATTCATCAGTTGAGTATACCATAGAGCTTGCACATCTACAGCACGGTTGCCACGCGGCGAACAAGGATATTTACTCTGGCGCTTGGCATCCATCCAAGTGTCTGCATCGGCATGAGTGAGATAACCTTTCTCATCGGTATACAGCCGCAAAGAAGCATCCGTAGCAATCTTTACCGAAGGATATATCTCTTTCACAAAAGCTGTATCACCTGTATATTTCAGATAATCGTGAACTTGCATTACAAAACGGGGCGTTCCATCAGTGGTATTATACAGAACACCTTCCAGATTCAGGCGGTTGGGAACACGTCCGTAAGTGGGAGAAGTGGAAACAGTGTCCTGATAGCGGGCAAAAGATGCAAGGATATCACGTGCTGTCTCAAATTGTCCGGTACAAAGCACTGCACCCGGCATGGAGATAAACATATCCCGGCCCCAGAAATCAGTAAACCAGGGAAGACCGGCATATATGCCATAACCGCCATGCTGATGAGTGACTAACTGGTCATTGGTAAGCATAATCCAGGCAAGGGCATGATCTAAAGAATCCAGATTCGTTTTAAGAGAATTATGCTTGAGCAGAGATTGCATGCGTTGGCTACGTTCAGCCAGTCGCTTCCCTCCTTCTTTACGGAAATCATCAATAGCATTCCGGCTATCGTCTTCCGTACCAAAAGCGATTAAGAAACCATCTGAAGAAGTCGGAACAGTCATTATATTATCGGCAAATTCAATACTCGCCTCTTTGACTGGTGCTATACGCACTACATTTTCCGGTGATTCTTTTGCTGTATAAACCACTGAGCTTCCATCTTTCCGGACATCAGTCACATTTCCACCTTCCAACATCAGGGAAATTTGATTTCCTTGTACGCTATCCACACAAATGTACAATAACTGTGGTTCATCTAACAGACAAAATGTTTCCACAGCGTTATCATAACGACGCATTAATCTGTCGGGATATACCGTTGTATGAGCATCTTTTCGAAGCAGTCTTTCGCCATCCACATACAAACGATAATCAGCAAAAATGCGCTTCGCATTTATGTTCCATCCGGCGTACCAGTCTCCCCAATCGTCAGTGGAGGTCATTCCATAATAAAATCCTCCGTTCTTATCGGTATAGGAGTACTCACGGGAACTTCCATCAGGTATGGAAATACCTAAATCATCAATAGTTAAGAGGGATAGTTCTTTCATATTCCCACTGCAAGAGACTATTAAAAAAGAAGTAGCTGCCAGTAATATACCGGCGACCTTCTTCCAAAAACACAAACAAAATTTATTATCAATCATATTTACAGCAACTAACCTATTTCATTATCTTACAAACCTGTACTCTGCCATCTTCCATATAAACCCGTGCCATATAATAGCCAACAGGCAAAGCGGATAAACCCACAGAAGTACAATTATCCTGCATCATCACCAACATTCCATTAGCTGAATACACTTCTACGCGTTTAGCTTCTCCTGCAGGCAATACCAAAGCATCTATCCCTTTATTATAATATATCAAAGTTTTCTCAGCATCCGGAGTCGTTATTTCGATATCCGTCAAAGTCGGTTTAAAATTGGTAAAAAGACGGAATTCATGAGCCGGTACATCAATTGTCTGTGCTGTACTTGATACAGTTAATGGTGCATTATCTTTCAGCAGTTCATACCAGGTCCCTGTCTTTGGGAACGAAACTGAGAAGTTTTTGTCTGCCAATGTAAAGTTTCCGACTACCACAAGAGATTTCTCTCCATCAGCAGAAGTAGCGGATAAGATACGTCCGTTATCCCAGTTAGTAGTACCGACTTTCCAGCTAAATGTAGTGTTCGAAGCAAACAGTTCAGGATATGAATGACGTAAATCTAAAAGAGTGGCATACGTTTGGTATAATTCTTTCCGGTCAGCATCTTCAAAATAATCCCACTTTATCGGCTTGGGGGCTGTACGATAACCGCCTTCGGCATCATATTTAGAACCATCTTCATTATTATTTATAGAAAAGTCATACCCTAACTCACCAAATTGCCAAATCATTTTCGGTCCTGGTACAGTAAGAAAGAAAGCTGCATTGGTAGCTAAACGTTTGGTACGGGTAGACAGATTAATGCCACTTCCTGTTAACGGACTTGCAGCCGTATTTTCTCCTGTGGTAGGCTTCACTCCCACTTGTCCCCATTTCCAGGCCTTAAAACCTGTACGCTCTTCATCATGGCTCTCCATATACCCAACCAAACTACCGGCAGGCATACTTGTTCCAGAATATAAACCACTGAAATCATTTTCTGTAGTCCACCCCATTGCAGTTTGACAATATGAATTGTTCATATTACGCCACAACAAGATACCTGCTTCTCCCAACTGCTTTTCTTCACTGAGAGCTGCCAAATGCTCAAAAATAACATAAGCACCCGGTTGGCGCTTCTGTACAGCAGCCGACATACGTTTCAGATTGGCAATACGTGCATCATCCGGACCATTTGCCCAATCACTCGTTCCGTAAGGAGTATTGGAAAATCCTTTTGTAAAGTCATAACGGAAGCCATCGATTTTATATTCCGACATCCAAAAGCCGGCTACGCTATCTACCAGAGCACGGGTATATTCACTCTCGTGATTAAAATCATATCCCCATGAAAGCCCCGGATTCTTGATATTCGACTCCTGATTATACCACGGATTATCAGCAGAAGGTTTTCCATCCGCATCCCTATATAGGAGATAGAAAGGAGACTGGCCAAAGCTATGATTCAGCACAAGGTCGATAATAACAG
>CAMTFK010000101.1 GCA_947071285.1 uncultured Bacteroides sp.
AGAGGTGGGAAATGAAAGTAGGAAGAAAACTACTTCCATTTTCTTCCTACTCGATCTTTTTATATATAAAGAAGATATTTTGTTCTACTATCTTACATCTGCCCCCCACATCAGCTTATTGCGAAGCGTATCGAAGAATACATGATTAAAACGTTTCACTACCTTGATGCTATAATCTGCCCGTGAAATTCTCAAACGGGTAGTTTCTTTGCATGATTCGCTACGCCCGTCAATGGCAACAAGGAAACTATGGCTACGGCTTTCAACGTCAAGAGTGATTTCCCAGTCGTCGCAGATGACGATAGGACGGACGTTCAGGCTATGCGGGGCAACCGGAGTGATAGCGATTGTCTTGCTATGGGGCACAATGACCGGACCACCGACACTGAGAGAGTAAGCAGTGGAACCGGTGGGAGTGGATACGACTAATCCGTCTGCCTGATACGTAGTGAGATGTGCACCGTTGATAGCCGTATGGATGCTAATCATGGAAGAACTGTCACGTTTTAATACCGCTATTTCGTTGAGCGCGTAAGGCGATTTCATTAAGTCTTCATCATCGCAATGTAGTTGCAATACGCTGCGTTCCTCTACTTTATAATGGTTATTATAGATTTCATCGAAAGTCTCTTCCATCTCTTTCGGGGAAATATCTGCCAGAAAGCCGAGGCGTCCGGTGTTGATGCCCAGAATGGGAATATCCTTTTTGCCCACCCGGCTGGCTGCTTTCAGGAAGGTGCCGTCGCCACCGATGCTGATAACCATATCGGCTGTGAAGTCATCTCCGTCGAAGAGTTCGGCAGAAGCAATGTTCATGTGCAGGTCTGAGGTCAGAAAGTTATAAAACTCTCTGCATATGCAAAGCTGGGCATTGCGCTGTTCCAGCAAACGGAACAAAGTCTCCGCATGTGTTGATTTTTTAGCTTGGTAGGTGTTCCCAAAAATGGCAAATTTCATCGTCAATACTTTCTTAATGAAATGCAAATATGGTATTTTTTTCTCAGAACGCTGCCAATATATCGCTATTATTTGTACTTTTGCGCAAAACTATGGACCGAATTATGACTAGATTAAGTGTAAATATAAACAAGATTGCAACGTTGCGTAATGCTCGTGGGGCCGATGTTCCTAATGTAGTGAAAGTGGCACTGGATTGTGAGAACTTCGGCGCAGATGGGATTACCGTGCATCCGCGTCCTGACGAAAGGCATATACGCCGGAGCGATGTGTATGATCTTCGCCCGTTGCTTCGTACGGAGTTTAATATCGAAGGATATCCGTCTCCCGACTTTATTGATCTGGTGCTGAAGGTAAAACCTCACCAGGTGACTCTGGTTCCGGACAGTCCTTCTCAGTTGACTTCCAATGCCGGCTGGGATACCAAAAAGAATCTGGATTTTCTGACTGAGGTGCTCGATGGATTTAATCATGCGGGTGTCCGTACGTCTGTGTTTGTATCTGCCGATGCGGAAATGATAGAATATGCTGCCAAGGCTGGTACGGACAGGGTGGAACTCTATACGGAACCTTATGCAACAGCTTATCTCCAGAATAAGGAAGCTGCCGTGGCGCCTTTTGTGGAAGCTGCCAAAGTAGCGCGTAGTTTGGGTCTGGGCTTGAATGCCGGACATGACTTGAGTTTGGTGAATTTGAATTATTTATATCAAAACATTCCATGGATGGATGAAGTTTCTATCGGGCATTCGCTGATAAGTGATGCTTTGTATCTGGGGCTGGAACGTACCATTCAGGAATATAAAAACTGTCTTCGTTGATGAATGCAATGTTGTTATTGGCCCAAGTGGCTCCGGCGCTGACCGATTCTATTTCCGGCGCCAATCCGGTATTGACCCAGGTAGCTGGTGCTGAAGAGATGAATTTATGGAGCATGGCTGTCAAAGGTGGTTGGATTATGATTGTTCTTGGACTGCTGTCCGTGCTTTGTTTCTATATCTTGTTCGAACGCAACTATTTCATTCGGAAGGCTGGCAAAGAGGACCCGATGTTTATGGATAAGATAAAGGATTATATTCTGGATGGAGAGATCAAAGCTGCCATTGCATATTGTCGCAGTGTGGACACTCCGGCAGCCCGTATGATTGAGAAAGGTATCAGTCGTTTGGGGCGTCCGGTGAATGATGTGCAGGCAGCTATCGAGAATGTGGGAAATATCGAAGTGGCCAAGCTGGAGAAGGGGTTAACGATTATGGCTACAATCTCCGGAGGTGCGCCGATGATTGGTTTCCTCGGTACGGTGACCGGTATGGTACGGGCTTTTTATGAAATGGCTAATGCCGGCAATAACATTGATATCACGCTACTTTCAGGAGGTATTTACGAGGCTATGATTACTACAGTAGGTGGTTTGATCGTAGGTATTATTGCTATGTTTGCCTATAATTACCTGGTGACATTGGTGGACGGTGTGGTGAATAAAATGGAAGCCAAGACTATGGCTTTCATGGATCTCTTGAATGAACCAGCGTAATTAATAATTGAAAATTAATAATTAATAATTAATAATTAAAAGAAGCGTGCTACAACGTAGAGCTAAAATATCGCCTAATTTCAGTATGGCATCTATGACGGATGTCATCTTCCTGTTGCTGATCTTCTTCATGATCACGTCTACGGTTGTTTCGCCGAATGCTATTAAGGTGCTGCTTCCGCAGGGAAAACAACAGACGTCCGCCAAACCTTTGACGAGGGTTATTATTGATAAAGATCTGAACTTTTATGCGGCATTCGGAAATGATAAGGAACAGACGGTTTCTTTAGAAGAATTGACTCCTTTTCTACAGTCGTGTGCAGCAAAAGAACCGGAAATGTATGTGGCACTTTATGCAGATGAATCTGTGCCTTACCGGGAAATCGTGAAAGTGCTGAACATTGCTAATGAGAATAAATTCAAGATGGTGTTGGCTACACGCCCACCGGAAGGAAAATAAAACGTAATACGGAAAACGGTGAATCCGAAAAAGAAAAGCAAATATATAGGAATGGTAGGTGCGCTGCTGGTACATGTGGCGTTTATCCTCCTATTGATACTGGTAGGCTTCACTATGCCAGAACCGCCGGAAGAAGATGGTATGCCTGTGATGTTGGGTGAAGTGCCCAATGCATTTGGAAGTGCCGATCCTTCTTTGGTAGAGGTGGACGTGATACCTGAGACTGTTGCCCCTGAAGTGCAGGAGACGGTGGAACAGGAGATGCTGACCCAGGAGAATGAAGAAACCGTTGCTATTAAACCAAAAGCGGAAACCAAGAAAGAAGAAGTAAAAAAGAAACCTGAGAAAACAGAAGCTGAAAAAGCGGAGGAAGCCCGGAAATTGGCAGAGGCCAAAGCAGAACGTGAACGTAAAGAAGCGGAAGAAGCTGCCCGCAAAAGAGTGGCAGGTGCTTTCGGAAAAGGGGCGCAAATGGGAAGCAAGGGTACGACCGAAGGGCAAGGAATTCAGGGTAGTCCTACCGGAAACGCACCGGCTGGTGCGTCGAGTGGAACAGGTGGTTATGGAACTTTTGACCTCGGTGGACGTTCTTTAGGACAAGGAGGTTTGCCGCGTCCGGCATATAATGTACAGGATGAAGGAAGGGTAGTGGTTGCCATTACTGTAAATCCTGCGGGACATGTGATTGCTACCAGCATTGACCGACAGACCAATACTGTGAATCCTGCCTTACGGAAAGCTGCCGAAGAGGCGGCAAAAAGGGCTCGTTTCAATGCCGTGACAGGCTTGAATAACCAGACAGGAACGATAACATATTACTTTAATCTAAAATAAAAGGAGAACAATTATGGGTACAGTTTATGTTTTTTTTGCAGACGGATTTGAAGAAGTGGAAGCTTTCACTTCTGTAGATGTGATGAGACGTGCAGGGCTGAACGTGGAAATGATAACGGTGACTCCCGATGAAATAGTGACAGGTGCACATGACGTACCGGTGCTTTGTGATAGAAATGTAGTGAACTGTGATTTTTATGACGCAGATTTAATCCTTTTGCCAGGTGGAATGCCCGGAGCCGCTACGCTGGAGAAGTGTCCGGAACTTCGTAAATTGATTTTGGAATTTGCTGAAAAGAATAAACCGATTGCAGCTATTTGTGCCGCTCCCATGGTATTAGGTAAACTTGGCTTGCTGAAAGGACGCAAGGCAACCTGTTATCCTGGTTTTGAACAGTATCTGGAAGGTGCCGATTTCACAAATACTCCGGTGGAAAGAGATGGTAACATTATTACTGCCAAGGGACCGGGTGCTGCAATGGAATTTGCTCTGGCAATTGTAGACATGATGCTGGGCAAAGAGAAAGTACAGGAATTGAAAGAAGCAATGTGTGTCATCTAACTTTCATTTTTTAATTGATGGAGTATGCTCTGATAGTTGCCGGCGGTAAAGGGGTGCGTATGGGGGGGGAACTTCCCAAACAGTTTTTGCCCATAGGCGGGAAGCCTGTGTTAATGCGCACACTGGAAGCCTTTTATGCCTATAATCCGGAGATACATATAATATTAGTGCTCCCGCGTAGTCAACAGCCTTATTGGGCACAGTTATGCGAGGAGCACTGCTTTTCTTTACCGCATACGGTGGCAGATGGAGGGGAGACCCGCTTTCATTCAGTGAAGAGTGGACTGGCTTATGTAACTACGCCGGGATTGGTGGGTGTGCATGATGGTGTTCGCCCGTTTGTCTCTCAGGAAGTGATAGCCCGTTGTTATGAGCTGGCTGCCGAAAAGAAAGCAGTTATCCCTGTAATAGATGTGGTGGAAACTGTGCGCCATCTGGAAGGAGAGGGGAGCATAACCGTTGACCGGGATGAATATAAATTAGTGCAGACTCCGCAAGTGTTTGATGCCGGTTTGTTGAAGCTGGCTTATGAACAACCTTATACTTCTTTTTTTACGGATGATGCTTCGGTGGTGGAAGCTATGGGAGTGCCCGTATATCTGGCGGCAGGTAACCGGGAAAACATTAAGATAACAACTCCTTTTGATTTGAAAATAGCCGCTGCTTTGTTGGATTCATGTTTGATTTAGCTTCTCGTGACATAAAATACCTCTCGGGGGTGGGGCCGCAACGTGCCTCAGTGCTCAATAAGGAATTGGCTATCTATTCCTTGCATGATTTATTATATTATTTCCCTTATAAATATGTAGACCGCAGCCGTATCTATTATATCCATGAGATTGACGGCACGATGCCTTATATTCAATTGAAAGGAAAAATACTCAGTTTTGAAACGATTGGAGAAGGGCGGCAACGGCGTTTGGTTGCCCATTTCTCAGATAATACTGGAGTCGTGGATTTAGTTTGGTTCCAGGGAATTAAATTTCTTATTGGTAAGTATAAGATAAATCAGGAATATATTGTATTTGGTAAACCCAGTGTGTTCAACGGGCGAATTAATATTGCCCATCCGGATATTGACAATGCTTCGGAATTGAAACTTTCGACGATGGGGCTACAGCCTTATTACAATACGTCGGATAAGATGAAGCGGAGCTCTCTCAACTCTCATGCCATTGAGAAAATGATGAGTGCTGTAGTGCAACAACTTCGTGAGCCATTGCCTGAGACGCTTTCTCCTGCCATATTGGCGGAGCATCATCTGATGCCGTTGACAGATGCTTTGATGAATATCCATTTTCCTGCTAATCCGGAACTGCTCCGCAAAGCGCAGTATCGGCTGAAGTTTGAGGAACTCTTTTATGTGCAACTGAATATCCTCCGTTATGCCAGAGACAGGCAGCGGAAGTATCGGGGATATATATTTGAAACGGTAGGCGAGATATTCAATACTTTCTATGCCAAAAATCTGCCTTTTGAATTGACCGGTGCCCAGAAGCGCGTGTTGAAAGAGATACGTCGCGATGTGGGTAGTGGTAAACAAATGAACCGTCTTTTGCAGGGCGATGTAGGTAGCGGGAAAACCTTAGTGGCTTTGATGAGTATGTTGATGGCACTGGATAACGGTTATCAGGCTTGTATGATGGCCCCTACCGAAATTCTGGCTAATCAGCATTATGAAACAATCTGTGAGTTTTTACATGGAATGGATATCCGTGTGGAGTTGCTGACTGGTTCCGTTAAAGGTAAAAAACGGGAAGCCATTCTTACTGGCTTGTTGACGGGAGACGTACATATACTTATCGGCACACATGCGGTAATAGAGGATACAGTGAACTTTTCTTCACTGGGATTGGTTGTTATTGATGAACAGCACCGTTTCGGTGTGGCACAACGTGCACGTTTGTGGACTAAGAATGTGCAGCCACCTCATGTGTTGGTGATGACAGCTACTCCTATTCCACGTACGCTGGCTATGACTTTGTATGGTGATCTGGATGTTTCTGTCATTGATGAGCTACCTCCGGGACGTAAACCTATCGTAACCATCCATAAATATGATGCACATCGCGCAAGTTTGTATCAGTCTGTTCATAAGCAGCTTGCAGAGGGCAGGCAGGTTTATATTGTCTATCCCTTGATTAAGGAAAGCGAAAAGATAGACTTGAAGAATCTGGAAGAAGGCTACCTTCATGTTTGTGAAGATTTTCCGGAATGTAAAGTCTGCAAGGTGCATGGTAAGATGAAGCCTGCCGAGAAAGATGCACAGATGCAACTCTTTGTATCCGGCGAAGCGCAAATCATGGTAGCAACTACGGTTATTGAAGTCGGGGTGAATGTGCCGAATGCTTCTGTGATGATTATAGAAAATGCCGAACGTTTCGGATTGTCGCAGCTTCATCAGTTGCGCGGTCGTGTGGGGCGTGGTGCAGAACAGTCTTATTGTATTTTAGTGACCGGTTATAAGTTGGTTGAGGAAACCCGGAAGCGGTTGGAAATCATGGTAAGGACTAATGATGGCTTTGAAATAGCCGAAGCTGACCTGAAATTGCGCGGTCCCGGTGATTTGGAAGGCACTCAGCAAAGCGGTGTTGCCTTCGATCTGAAAATAGCCGATATTGCACGCGATGGGCAACTGCTGCAATATGTGCGTAATGTTGCAGAAGAAGTGGTAGATGCTGATCCGACGGGTGTTCGTCCGGAGAATGAAATCTTGTGGCGACAACTGAAAGCATTGCGGAAAACCAACGTTAACTGGGCTTCCATAAGTTGAATAACGGTTAAACATACGCTTTATTTGCAGTTTTATGTTGTAAAACATATTAGCTCTTATCTTTCCGAATAATAGGGAGTTACGAGCGTTTTTGCTACTCCTCTTTTCACTCCTTTCCGAAAAAATAGTTAAGGATTGACTTTTCATTTAAAGAAGAAATACTACCTTTGGGAGAATTTTTAAAATAAATCTGGATATTCGGTGACGAACAAGAGGTGATGATGACCAGAGGTGCGTGTCAACGGATATTAAAAACGAATGACGAAACGGAATGAATTTCAATTGCATTAAAACAATTCTAATAGCTGCAACGGCAATGGTCAGTCTGAATTCTTTCTCTCAGGACCTGATTGCCCGCCAAGCCCCTATCGACAGAAAACTCAAGAGTGTTGACTCTCTGGCTTTACAGAAGCAGATACGTGCGGAGCAATCCGCCTATCCCGGTTTAAGTTTGTATCCTACTTGGAATAACGAATATGTACAAGCTTACGGTGATGCTATTGTGCCGGAAAGTTATAAAGTCGATTTGACCGGCTTTTGTATGCCTACTACGCATACAAAGATTACCGATGTGTTCGGCTATCGTCCCAGAAGACGAAGAATGCATTATGGATTGGATATTAAAGTATACGTAGGTGACACGATTCGTGCTGCTTTCGATGGTAAGATTCGCGTTGTTAAGAATCAGGGCCGCCGTGGGTACGGTAAGTATATCGTTATTCGTCATGACAATGGACTGGAAACAGTTTACGGACACTTGTCCAAACAAATAGTAGAAATTAACCAGTTGGTTAAAGCTGGTGAACCGATTGCTTTAGGTGGTAATACAGGACGTTCTACCGGTTCACATCTACATTTTGAAACCCGATTCCTGGGGATTCCTATCAATCCTGCATTAATGTTCGATTTTGAAAAGCAAGATATCGTTGCAGATCATTACACTTTCAATAAGACCAAATCTCATAAGGGTACCACTGCGCGTAGCATGGCTTCTGGCGAAGGTTTGTTCTATAAAGTGAAGAGCGGTGATACATTGTCCAAGATTGCATCCCGTCAAGGAGTGTCTATTGACAAGCTTTGTCAGTTGAATCGTATCACACGAAAAACAATTTTACGTCCGGGACAAGTCCTACGTTGTTCGTAAAGATATAGATAACCTTATAAAGAAGAGGGCACTTTAATATAATTTAGAGTGCCCTCTTTTCTTTTTTCTTTAATTATTCCTACCTTTGCCACGAAAAGCGAAATAGCTGTAAGGAAATGAACGATACCAAGCAACAATTTGAACATGTCATTGCCATCTGTCGTGATTTGTTCTCCAAGAAACTACATGATTACGGTCCGGCGTGGCGCATTCTCCGTCCGGCTTCCGTGACTGACCAGATATTCATTAAAGCCAATCGTATCAGGAGTATCGAAACCAAAGGAGTGACGCTGGTGGACGAAGGAATACGTTCCGAGTTCATTGCGATTGTCAACTATGGCATTATCGGACTGATACAGTTGGAACTGGGATATGCAGAATCAGCAGATATGACGAATGAGCAAGCTATGGAGCTGTATGATAAATATGCCAAGACCTCCTTGGAGCTAATGCTTGCCAAGAACCATGACTATGATGAGGCGTGGCGCAGCATGCGTGTCAGTTCGTACACCGACTTGATATTGATGAAAATCTACCGTACCAAGCAAATTGAAAGCCTGTCAGGGCAGACTTTGGTTTCGGAAGGGATAGATGCCAATTATATGGACATGATTAATTATTCTGTGTTTGGTTTGATTAAGATTGAATTTGGAGACTAATCAAAAACATATAATCTGGAAAAGTTGGGTGAATGTATGTCGCTTCCTATTGGCGGCAGTGTTCATCTTTTCCGGTTTTGTGAAAGCTGTCGACCCGTTGGGCTCTTTTTATAAGATTCAGGATTACCTGACTGCCTTCGGGATGGCTGCATGGTTTCCGACTTATCTGCAATTGCTGTTTGCTGTTGTATTGTCAGCGTTAGAGTTCTCTGTAGGTGTTTTCCTGTTCTTCGGTATACGGCGGAGGTTTGCTACAACTTTGGCACTGTTGCTGATGATTGTGATGACACCACTGACGTTTTATCTGGCTTTGGCAAATCCGGTATCCGATTGTGGATGTTTTGGCGATGCCTGGGTATTGACAAACTGGGAGACGTTCGGTAAGAACATAGTGCTGTTGATTGCAGCGATAACGGTTTTCAAAGGCGGCAGACAGATTATTCGTTTTATTACGGCAAAGATGGCATGGATGGTTTCCATGTATACGTTCCTGTTTGTCTTTGCACTTTCATTCTATTGTCTCGGCAATTTGCCTATTCTGGACTTTCGTCCTTACAAGATAGGAAAGAATATAAAGGAAGGCATGGAGATACCCGAAGGAGCAAAGCCAAGTGTCTTCGAGAGCCGTTTCGTTTTAGAGAAAGACGGAAAACAACAGGAATTTACACTGGATAATTATCCGGATAGCACATGGACGTTTGTTGAAACGCGTACGGTGTTGAAGGAAAAGGGATATGAGCCGTCTATTCACGATTTCTCCATCATGAGCTTGGAAACAGGAGAGGACTTGACTGATAATATTTTATCGGATAAAGGATATACATTCCTGCTGATAGCCCATCGTATAGAAGAGGCTGACGACAGTAACATAGACCTTATCAATGAGATATATGATTATAGTGTGGAGCATGGCTATGGCTTTTATGCCCTGACATCTTCACCGGAAGAACAGATAGAATCATGGCGTGACAAGACCGGAGCGGAATATCCTTTCTGCCAGATGGATGACATCACCCTGAAAACGATAATCCGCTCCAATCCCGGATTGATGCTGATAAAAGAAGGCACCATCCTGAATAAGTGGAGTAACAATCGCTTGCCGGATGAGTATGTGCTGACAGATAGTCTGGATAAACTGGAACTAGGTCAGCAGAAGCAAGAGAGCGACTTGCGTACAATAGGGTATGTGCTCTTATGGTTTATCATCCCGTTGCTGATTGTTATTTGTGTTGACATCCTGGTGGTTAAACGCCGGGAGAAGAAGAAATTATATTAACCCTTTTAATAAATAAAACAAAATGAGAAAAAACATTGTTGCAGGAAACTGGAAAATGAACAAAACCCTTCAGGAGGGTATTGCTCTTGCAAAAGAACTGAATGAAGTATTGGCTAACGAAAAGCCTAACTGTGATGTAATCATCTGTACTCCTTTTATCCACTTGGCATCGGTTACTCCGTTGGTAGACCCTGCTAAGATTGGTGTAGGCGCTGAAAACTGTGCTGACAAAGAATCTGGTGCTTACACTGGCGAAGTTTCGGCTGCTATGGTTGCTTCTACAGGCGCTAAATATGTAATCCTGGGTCACTCAGAACGTCGCGCTTATTACGGCGAAACAGTTGCTATCCTGGAAGAAAAAGTAAAATTGGCTTTGGCTAACGGTCTGGCTCCGATTTTCTGTATCGGCGAAGTATTGGAAGAACGTGAAGCTAACAAGCAGAATGAAGTGGTTGCCGCTCAGTTGGCTTCTGTATTCTCTCTGTCTGCTGAAGACTTCTCTAAGATTGTATTGGCTTACGAACCGGTTTGGGCTATTGGTACAGGTAAGACTGCTACTCCTGCTCAGGCTCAGGAAATCCACGCTTATATCCGTTCATTGGTTGCTGACAAGTACGGTAAGGAAATTGCTGACAACTGCTCTATTCTTTATGGTGGTAGCGCTAAACCGTCTAACGCAAAAGAATTGTTTGCTAACCCTGACGTAGATGGTGGCTTGATTGGTGGTGCAGCTTTGAAAGTTGCTGACTTCAAGGGTATCATTGACGCTTTTAATTAATTAAGGCGACAAGGAAATAGATGCAAGTTGACAAGGGAGATTCTTCCTTGTCAACTTGTTAACTGAAACCTCGTCGACTATATAAAAAACATTATCTAATGAAAAAGCTTGGTTTACTTTTAATTGCATGCTTTGCTTTCGCTGCTTTTGCTTCGGCCCAGAATAACATTGTGAAGAGTTTGGAACGCAATGTGCCGGGACAAGGTAAGGTAACCATCCATCAGGATGCCCGTATCGAGGCCTTGATAGGTCAGGAATATACCCCTACCGGGACGGATAACAGAGTGCTTAAGAGTCAGGGTTACCGCGTACAGGTGTATGCCGGAAATAACACCAGTAGAGCCAAGAATGAAGCCCACTCAGTGGGGTCACGTATCAAAGAATATTTCCCGGAACTTTCTGTATATACTTCTTTCAACTCTCCCCGCTGGCTGTGTCGTGTAGGAGATTTTCGTAGTATTGAAGAGGCAGATGCCATGATGCGCCAGTTGCGCGCTACAGGCGTATTCAAAGAAGTATCTATCGTGAAAGAGCAGATAAATATTCCCTTATAAAAAAATATCATGTTAGGAAAAGAAGAAATCGTATCTCCTGCACTGGATGAACTGAAAGAACATTATCATCGTATTATAACTTTGTTGGGCGAGGATGCCGAACGCGAAGGACTACTGAAAACTCCCGAACGGGTAGCGAAAGCTATGTTGAGCTTGACAAAAGGCTACTTTATGGACCCGCATGAAGTTCTCCGTTCTGCCAAGTTTAAAGAAGAATATAGCCAAATGGTGATTGTAAAAGACATTGATTTCTTCTCACTTTGTGAACATCACATGCTTCCATTCTACGGGAAAGCACATGTGGCTTATATTCCTAATGGCTACATTACAGGGCTGAGTAAGATTGCCCGTGTGGTAGATATTTTCTCCCATCGCCTGCAGGTGCAGGAACGCATGACACTCCAGATAAAAGAATGTATTCAGGAAACCCTGAATCCTTTGGGTGTGATGGTGGTTGTGGAAGCCAAGCACATGTGTATGCAGATGCGCGGAGTTGAAAAGCAGAATTCCGTGACGACCACTTCCGATTTTACCGGTGCCTTCAATCAAGCGAAGACGCGTGAAGAGTTTATGAATCTCATTCACCACAAGGCCGGTTTCTAAATCAACGGATATTTACCTGTTGCATCAGGGCAGTACTACACGATCACCCAATCGTTTTGCCATGACGCTTTGTACGCTGCGCAGTTCGCTGTAGCGTTGCATCAGTGCGTTGCATTTTTCATTGTCATTGGCCACGGCAGGGTCTTGCAGGGCGGACATCATATGCTTTAACTCTTCGTTGACAATAGCGTATTTGAAATTAATCATCAGAGTAGGCACCAATTCAAAAAGGCGTTCTTCATCTGTCACCAGTTTTTGGGCTTTAGAGTGGTATTTGCTCAATTGGTAACGGTCGGCAATTAATTCCGTACTCAACTTACTGATGATTTGGTCAGGGTGCGACAAGAAATACCGCTCTGCGGTAAAACCTTCATTGTGTATATGTTCAGCCGCTTCTGCCAACATCTGTCTGTGCAGGGGATTGTGGAACGCCAGTTCATCATCTTTTAAGTCATTGACCACATATTCCGTTACAGTAACAGGCGTTTCATTTCCTTCTTCATCAGGGACGTTGCACATCACTTTCTCCCCATAGCGTACTACCATTTGCAGGATAAGGCGTTCGTATTTGTAGAATTCCTGTCCTTCTTTTCCTTCCTGGGGGATGTAGGAGATATAATTGGCCTGCTGGGAGAACGGTGCGCCGTTGTCAGGAGTTTCCCCCTCTATTGGATAAGGCGGCATATCTTCCGGATAAGGCGGCTGCATACCATCGGGAAGTGGTGCTTGCGTATTCTCACGTGCAGCATTGGCATTTCTTCTTTCCCGATTTCTTTGTTCCACCTGCTTTTCGGCTTGTGCTTCGCGCCGCTTGGCAACTTCCGAAACCAGCAACTTGTCTTCCACATGTAGTAGTTGGCTGCATTCCTTGATGTATACGTCGCGAACAATTGCTTCGGGAATTATGGATATGCTTTGTACAAGATTACCGATTAACTCTGCCCGCTTGATGGGATCTTTTCCTGCGTCTTCCAACAACAGATTTGTCTTGAATCGGATAAAGTCGGTTTCATTATCCTGTATGAACTTCTGGAATTCCGTTGCATTGTGTTTGCGGGCAAAGGAATCCGGGTCTTCCCCATCCGGTAGGAGGCAGACTTTGATATTCATTCCTTCTTCCAGCAGCATGTCGATACCGCGGAGAGAAGCCTTGATGCCGGCTACGTCACCGTCATAGAGTACGGTGATGTTATTGGTAAAGCGGTGGATTAGCTTGATTTGTCCGGGAGTCAATGCCGTGCCGGATGAAGCCACCACGTTTTCCACCCCAGATTGGTGCATGGAGATAACATCCGTATATCCCTCTACCAGAAAGCAACGGTCTTGTTTTACAATTGCCTGTTTGGCGAAGTAAATGCCATATAGCTCATTACTTTTATGATAAATCTCAGATTCGGGAGAATTGACATACTTTACTTTGATACCTTTTGTTGCACTGCTGAGCACACGTCCGCCGAAGGCGACTACCTTGCCCGAAAGCGTATGTACAGGGAAGATGACACGTCCCCAGAAACGGTCGCGCAGACGATGGTCGTCCGTCTCATAACAAAGTCCCGTCTTGACGAGATATTCTTTCTTGAACCCTTTCTTGATAGCCTCCTGCGACATGGCATCGTGGCTATCGGTGCAATAGCCCAACTGGAACTTTTCGATAATGTCATCCCGGAAACCGCGCTGGCGGAAGTACGCCATACCGATGCTTCGTCCGTCTACGTGATTCTTAAGTATATTTTGGAAGTAGTCGCGCGCAAAGTTGTTCACGATAAACAAACTTTCGCGTTCGCTTTGCATCAGTTTCTCTTCACTGGAGAGTTCGCGTTCCTTAATTTCAATACCGTATTTCTTCGCCAGGTATTTCAGGGCTTCGGGATAGGACATCTGCTCGTGCTCCATGATGAAATGCACCGCGTTGCCCCCCTTACCGCAGGAAAAACATTTGCATAACCCCTTGGAAGGTGACACGTAGAAGGATGGAGTCTTGTCATCATGGAACGGACACAAGCCTACATAGTTCACGCCTCGTTTACGCAGCGTAACGAAGTCCGATACGATGTCTACAATCTGGGCGGCATCCAGAATTCTGTCTATGGTAGGTTGGTCTATCATTGGATAATTGTTTTTGCGAATGCAAAGATAAAAAAAATCCCCCGTTGAGGACGAGGGAACCTAATGTTTTCACAACGGAATAATCCTTATTGTGATTTGTTGTTTCAAAATCACAACTGTATATCATTCCTGCAAGAACTTAGCTATGCATAAGCAATTTTTTTATTTTCCTTATTTAATCTTTTCCCTGATTTTCGTCAGATACTGCTTCATACCTTCCGCATCTTTTGCGCTGATTATTTCCAATAGATTCTTTAACTCCAGGCGAATATTCTCCACTTGTGAAGGAGTGCGGGGGTTGAACAGAATTTCCTGAAGCAAATAATCGTCCTCACTTAACAAGCCTTTGGCAATTGCCATATGCTTCTTGAACGTAGTACCCGGAGCTTCCTGATGCTTCATTACGGCTGCGAAAACAAACGTAGATACAAAGGGAATGGACAACGAATAAGCCACGGTTTCGTCATGCTCGTCGAAGGTATATTCGAAGATGTTCAGACGAAGAGTCTGGTAGAGATCTTTAAAGAAAATCTTTCCCAGATGGTCGCCTTCACTGATGATGATGGCATTTTCGCTGCTCAGGTTGCTGAGGCTGGCAAACGTAGGACCGAACATCGGATGCGATGATACATAACGGAAGCCACTTTCTTCATAGAATTTCTTCAGACCCGTTTTCACTGAGGCGATATCACTGATAATGCAGTCTTTGGGCAGCATAGGCAGCACCTTGCGGAATGCATCCAGCGTATACCTCACCGTGGCGGCATTGATTACCAACTCCGGTTCAAAGTCCTTTATCTCTTCCAATGTGGTGAAACGATACGTGTTATAGACAAAGCGCAACTGGTGCGGATTCACGTCGAACACTGCTGTTTCATGTTGGAAACTTAGAATATCTGTAAAGAAAGAGCCCATCTTGCCGGCTC